>NZ_JAGPXW010000031.1:0-88912 GCF_018070365.1 Micromonospora sp. D93
CTGCTGCTCTGGCGTCGGCGGCGGCGCACCACCTGGTGAGCGCCGGGCCGGACCCGTCGATCCGGCGGCACCGTGACCGCCGGATACCGCTGGTCGCGCTGGTCGCGGCCGGCGCGGCGGTCTGCCTGGCCGCGGGCACCGGGGTCGGGCTGGCCACCGCCACCGGCCCACCACCGCCGGTGGCGAGCTGGCACCCCGGCTGCGACGACGACTGCCCGTCGGTGGCCGCCGTGCCCACGCCACAGGGTCCACCCACGCGAGTACGCGTACCGCGCATCGACGTCGACTCACCGCTCACCGTGCTGGGTCTGGACCGCGCCGGCGTGCTCATTCCACCGACCGACTTCCACACCGCCGGCTGGTACGGCGGTGGCCCGGCACCGGGCGACACCGGCCCGGCCGTACTCGCCGGGCATCTGGACTCACGACGCGGCCCGGCGGTCTTCGCCCGGCTCGGCGAGCTACGGCCCGGCGACCTCGTGCAGGTGTGGCGCGGCGGGCAGCGGTTGTCGTTCCGGGTGACCGGGTCGCTGCGTACCCGAAAGGACCGGTTTCCGACGGACGTGGTCTACGGGCCGACGCCCCTCGCGGAGCTGCGCCTGGTCACCTGCGGGGGCGACTTCGACCGGCGGCGGGGCCACTACGTCGACAACGTTGTGGTTTTCGCGGTGACCGAGGCCCCCCACCCGATCCTGCCGACGTCCGCGGCAGGCTGAGTCAGAGGGGGCGGCGGCCGGCGAAGCCGCACTCGGCCCGGTGGTACCAGCGCACGTCGGAGTCGCCTTCCAGCCAGCACCAGAGCACGGCACGGCCGGCCCGCTCGCCGGGGAAGTCGAGCAGCACCGGAGCGATGCCCTTGACCTGGATGTCGTGCTGGTGCAGCTCGTCGACGACGGCGTGCAGCCGCGCCTCCAGCGCCTTCACCTCGGCCAGCCCGCCGAGCGTGCTCATGCCGTGGTCGGCCAGGTCGACGCGCAGCTCGGCGAGGTCGGCCCGGACTCGGATCAACTCGTCGACGCGCGGCTGCAGGGTGGCCACCAGGTGCCGGGCCTGGGCAAGTGTGAACACCGGGCCAGTATGCCCGTCGCATCGCTCGATGGCGCCCTCTGAGCACAGCTCGGGGATGTCGCGTCTCGTTCCGCTCGGGTATACAGAGTGCTCCTCGTGGAGCAGCCCAACGTTCTCCGGGATCGTCCTTGGCGTGATGGAGGCTCACTGGCATGAGCGATGGTTCCTTTCTCACCAGCTCACCAGCTCTCCGGTTCCTCTTCCGCTACCGGGATCTGGTCGCCGACACGCTGCCCGAACATCGTGTCGTCCTGCAGGAGCGGGGCTGGTGCTGGTGGGGATGGTGGAAGCGGCCCAACGAACCCGGTCGGCTGGAGATATGGCAGGCGCTCGAACGGGAGACGCTCGCCGGGAACCGGGTTCTGATCGGACTGTTCCACTCCGGAACGGGTGCCGTGCATCCGGCGGTCGTCGAGCGGGTCATCGTGCCGCAGGCCGATGAGCTCGGCAGCTTCACTTCCCTCAATCCGCCCAGCACCGAGCGGGACGGCGTTCCCCCCTACTACCGATCGAGTCGGCACAGCCGGGGCTGGTTGCGGTTGGTGGCCCTGGCCGAGGAGCCGGTCGAGTTCTTTGGAAGGTTCTCCTTCGCCTCTGCACCGCCGTTACCGCATCACCCCACGAGACAGCTGGAACGGTTGGTGGGCAAGCGGATCCTGGACGCCGACGAGCTACGAGCGATGGACACCACCATCTGGGAAATCCGGCCGGTACAGCCGGCTGATTCCAGCGAGAGATTCCTCACCGCGTCACAGCGCCAGGACGCCGCCCTCTCTGCGGAGCCCATCGCCTGCCCAGGGCCGTGGCTACTGCACCTCACCGATCCGCACTACGCGACCGGACGCTTCCGTCAGGAGCATCAGTGGCGTTTGGAGACCGAAGACGGAGCGACACGACCCACCATGGTCGACGCAATCTCCAACGCGCTTGCCCACCACCAGCGGTCCGTGGGAGCGGTCCTCGTCACCGGCGATCTCACCTATGTCGCCGCCCCTGAGGAGTTCGACGCGGCACGAGCGGGTCTCTTCAAGCTAACCAACGGACTGCTCGGACTGGGCATGGAGCATCTCGTGGTCGTTCCCGGCAACCACGACATAGCCTGGACACGGGGTGAGTCTTACGAGTATGGCGCCCCGGTCGAGGTGGCACCGGCAGAGGCCACTGCCAGCTATCGAAAGTTCTTTCAAGCACTCTACGGATACCCGGCTTCGCCTCACCTCTCTATGGCTCGTCGTTTTGTCTTCCCCGGTGGCAATCTCCTCGACATCGCCGCAGTCAACTCCAGCTCGCTGGAACAGGGGCAGTCTTTCCTGGCCGGCATGGGCCGGGTGCAGGAGTCCGCATATCGCGAGGTGGCGAGCGCCCTCACCTGGTCGAGCCCTGGCTCAGCCCTACGAGTACTCGCGCTGCACCATCACCTCGCGCTGACCGAGGACCTCGAATCGCCGGACGAGTACGCCACCGGCTTCGGGATCGCCATCGATGCGCCCAGGATCCAGCGCATGGGTGCCCGTGATGGTGTACACCTCGTAGTGCACGGCCACAAGCACCGTGCGTTCGTCTGGCGTGCCGAGGCGTACCACCTCCCGGAGTACAGCAACGAGCGCTGGGAGTTGGGACGCTTCAACATTGTCGGCGGCGGAAGCAGCGGCTCGAGATCGTCAGACGGGCGGCGTAACTTCTTCAACCTGATCAGGGTAATGGGTTCCGTTGTGGAGTTGGAAATGTACCGGAGTCAACAGCAAGGCGCGTTCGAGCGCTTCATGACCTGGCGGGCGCCGTTGGCCACCGGAGCAGACGGCCGACTGGAGATCGCTCCCTGGCAGGTCGTTCCACATGGATGACAGACGCCCGATCATCAACGCTCTCATCCTCGACATGGACAACACGTTGTACGACTGGGTGGCGTACTTCGTACCCGCGGTCCGAGCGATGGTGACCGTGGCTGCCAAGCTCCTGGACGTGTCCGAGGACGAGGTGCGCGGCGACCTTCAGTTCGTGCACCGCGTACACGGCAACACCGAACACCCCTTCGCGTTGCTGGAGACTGCTGCGGTCGAGCGACATCTGCCCGCGATGAGCCAACGGGCGCGACACGAGTACCTGCTGCCAGCCTTCGCCGCCTTTAACGAAGTCCGGCGACACCACCTTCACCTCTACGGGGATGTAGAAAGTACCCTCCAGGCCGTAAAGGCCACGGGTTGTCGCATAGTGGGCCACACCGAAGCCAAAGACGTGAACATCAGCAGCCGAGCCCGGGCTCTCGGGTTGGAATCGATGCTGGAAGCGGTCTACGCGCCTCGGTTCGTTGGACCGCCACACCCGCTCGGCGTCGATCGGCGGTCGACTCCGGCGGCGATCGAGGTTCGGGTTCTCCCGCCGACGGCACGCAAGCCCAACCCGGACATTGCACGGCGGATCGCTGAGCAGCTCAACGTTCCGCCCTCCCGCTGCCTCTATGTGGGTGACAACCTGAACAAGGACGTGGTGATGGCCAAGCGAGCGGGGATGGTGGCAGCGTGGGCGCGCTACGGCACCCACCACAACCCCGAACTCTGGCGCGATTTGGTGGCGCTGTCTCATTGGGATCCTGCGGCCGTCAGTGAAGCAGTGAGCACGGGCGACGACTCAACACGGTTTGCGCCAGACGTCACGCTTGACGCCTTCCATGAGTTGCGGGACCACTACAGGTTCGCCCCAGCTCCCCGGTCAGGACGATCTCAGGTGGGGTCCGACTGCCTAGCCGCCGGTTCGACCGAGTGAGCGAAGCCGGCGGGGGACTGGGCCGCGGGGGTTGGCCACCCGCTCCTCCGACTCAAATCACCGATGTTGCTTCGGAACTCGCTCAGCCACTCGTCAGTCTCCGCTTCCACCAAATCGGCAGTGCGCATCACCAACACGCGGATCAGCTTCTCGCGCTGTTGTACCACTAAATCAGTTTCGTGGTCTTCGGTCGCCGTGCAAAGCTCTGCGGTTGTCCAATCCAACCGGAACTCGGTAAGCGCCCGCTGAAGTGCCTGCGCGGTGGCGATATCGCGCATCCATGCGGACGACAGCCCAAAGAAGTGGTCGAAGGCCAAGCACCCACCAGCCATTGCCAGTAGGACATACCCCCAACTGGCACCACTGCCGGCGCTGGCCGCGCTGATCAGGGGTACGACCCCTCCTGCGATTCCCAGCAGGATGGCGCAACCGCGCAAAACGCGCGAAACTCTGCGGCGGACCGCCTTGTCACGTAGATACCAGGCGATCGAGTCCTCGGCCTGCCCCTCTGCCCACTCGCGAAGGCGGTGCAGGACAACGCTACGCGACTGTTGTCCCTCAGCCGGGACAGGGAACGGGCGGATCGTCATGTCCCGCCGGGGGATCCGATGATGGGCCCTATCTACGTTGCCATTGCCGATGACCACGAATCCTCCGATGGCAGCCACACGGCGGGGCCGTGATCCAGCACAGGTTGGGAAACCGGAAGGAAACCTTTCGCCCTATACAACAGCCTGCATCGTCGACTTGCAGCAGTCAAAGATCAGTCTTCATCCGAGCGCTCAGTCGGCCTGTGCCGCCAGCTCGCGGGCGCGATCCCGGGCGGCCTCGAGCGCGGCGAGCAGCGCCGCGCGTACGCCGTGCTTCTCCAACTCACGGATCGCGGAGATGGTGGTGCCGGCCGGTGAGGTGACCGCCTCACGCAGCTTGACCGGGTGCTCCCCGGAGTCGCGCAGCATCACCGCCGACCCGATCGCGGTCTGCACGATCAGCTCGTGCGCCACCTGGCGGGGTAGCCCGAGCAGGATGCCCGCGTCGATCATGGCTTCGACCAGCAGGTAGAAGTAGGCCGGGCCGGATCCGGAGAGCGCGGTGACCGCGTCCTGCTGCGACTCGGGCACCCGGATCGTCTGGCCGAGCGGCTTGAACATCTCCTCGGCCAACGTCAGGTGCTCCCCGGTGGCGTACGCGCCGGCGGAGATCGCGGTCATCGCCTGGTCGACGAGCGCCGGGGTGTTGGTCATCACCCGCACCACAGGGGTCCCGTCGGGCAGCCGGCGACTGAAGAAACTGGTGGGCAGACCGGCGCAGAGCGAGATGACGAGCTTGTCGGCCGGCACCTTGGGGCCGATCTCGTCGAGGAGCGCGGCGGCGTCCTGCGGCTTCACCGAGACGGCGAGCACCGCGGCCTCGTCCACCGCGGTCAGGTTGTCGACCACCCGTACGCCGTAACGGGCGGTCAGCTCCTCGGCGCGAGAGGGCCGGCGGGCGGTGGCCAGCAGCCGGTCCACCGGCCATCCCGAGCGCAGCAGACCGGAGAGCATCAGCTCACCGATCTTGCCCGCGCCGATCACCGCGACTGTGTGCACCCCGGCTGACATGTCGGCCCGTACCCCCTCGCATTGGGTCGCGGCGCGGCGAACCCGCAGGCCCGCCGCGCCGCCGACGTTCGATCAGCTGCCGAAGAAGACCTCGGCCTCGGCGTACCGCTCCAGCGGCACGGTCTTCAGCTCGCGGGTGGCCTCCGCGAGGGGCACCCGGACGATGTCGGTGCTCTGCATCGCGACCATCTTGCCCCAGTCGCCGTCATTGACGGCGTCGATGGCCTGCAGGCCCAGGCGGGTGGCGAGCACCCGGTCGAAGGCGGTCGGGGTGCCACCGCGCTGGATGTGGCCCAGCACCACGGTGCGGGCCTCCTTGCCGGTCTTGGCCTCCAGCTGCTCGGCGAGCCACTGGCCGATGCCGCCGAGGCGGACGTGGCCGAACGAGTCGAGCTCCTGGTTGGCGAGGACCATCTGGCCGTCGAGCGGCTGGGCGCCCTCGGCGACCACGACGATCGGGGCGTACTGGTGCTGGAAGCGCTTCTCGACGTAGCCGGCCACCTGGTCGACGTCGAACTGGCGCTCGGGCAGCAGGATCACGTTGGCGCCGCCGGCCAGGCCGGCGTGCAGGGCGATCCAGCCGGCGTGCCGGCCCATCACCTCGACGACCAGGGTGCGGTGGTGGCTCTCCGCGGTGGTGTGCAGGCGGTCGATGGCCTCCATCGCGATGTTGACAGCGGTGTCGAAGCCGAAGGTGTAGTCGGTGGCGCCGAGGTCGTTGTCGATCGTCTTCGGCACGCCGACGACGTGCACGCCCAGCTCGTAGAGCTTGGTGGCCACGCCGAGGGTGTCCTCGCCGCCGATCGCGATCAGCGCGTCCACGCCCTGGGCGGCGAGGTTGTCCTTGATCCGCTCGACGCCGTTCTCGATCTTGAACGGGTTGGTCCGGGACGAGCCGAGGATGGTGCCGCCGCGGGGCAGGATGCCGCGGACGTCGGCGATACCCAGGGGCCGGGACAGACCCTCGAGCGGGCCCTTCCAGCCGTCCCGGAAGCCCACGAACTCGTGACCGTAAGTGGCGACGCCCTTGCGGACCACCGCCCGGATGACCGCGTTGAGACCGGGGCAGTCGCCGCCGCCGGTGAGCACGCCGATACGCATGATCCGCATCCTCCTGGAGCATCAGGTAAAGCCCGATATGCCCCAGGATATGTGTCAGGTCAGACCATCGGCGCCGTTGCCGGCCCGGGGCGGGCCGTCACTGCGAACTGTAGTCGGCCCGCCGGTACGGCGACAGCGCGCCCCGGCCCTCCACCCCCGGTCAGTAGGTCACCTCGTGGTTCTCGCCGGCCTTCGGAGGCCGACCGGTGACCGCGGCCTTCGCGTAGCCGAGCAGGTTCACCACGGTGCTGCTCGGCGAGTCCCAGTACTCGGCGGAGCTGGTGTGCACCTTGATCAGCGTCAGGCCGGGGGTGTCCAGCCCGTCGGGGAACCACGCCTTGAGCAGCGGGTTCCACAGCTGCTCGGCGCGGGCCCGGTCGAACCCCTCGGTGGCGGTACCGGAGATCGACACCCACGCGTTGTGCTTCTGGTCGGAGAAGGCGACATTGACCTCCGGGTTCACCCGGATCTGGCGGACCTTGGCCGAGTCGGCGTAGGCGAAGAACCACAGCTCGCCGTCGAACTCGGCCTCCTGGAGCCCCATCGGCCGGCTCACCTGCCGCCCGTCCAGAGCAGTAGTGGTGAGCATGCAGATCCGCGCGGCCCGGGCCAGGCCGGTGACCCGGGCGCGTGCCTCCGCGGCGCTGGTCGGCTGGTCACTCATGGCAATCTCCCTCGGCTCGGCTGGTCGAACCGTTGCCCGGGACAGAACCGGTCAAACCTACGGCGGCGCGGCCACCACTCAACGGGCGGTCATCGCCCGCCAGCGGGCCAGATTGTGCCGGGCGTCGACCAGGGCATCGTGCCGGGCCGCGTCCGCGTCCGGCAGGGGGGGACGACCGCGCTCGTCCCAGAGCTGCCGCAGCTCCTTGGTGTAGCGGGGAATCTCCCGGGGCAGCGCCGGCATCGCACCCCAGAGCTGGGCGAGCACCACGTGGTCGTACGCGGCGAACCAGGCCCACAGCTCCAGCTGCTCCCCCGGCCGGTCCCGAATCGGCTCCATCAGGAAGTCGTACAGGTCGTCGCGGATGCGCTCACGCGAGCGCCAGGCCCGGTCCGCCGGGGAGGGCAACTTGTCCAACACGTTGCGTCGAACCCAGGGCACGGCGCGGGAGTCGTCGAACTCGGTGGAGACCGCGTAGAACTCGCGGCCGTACTCGTCGACGACACCGATCGAGACGAGGTCGACGGTCGTGCCGTCCTCGATGAACTCGCAGTCGTAGAAGTAGCGGTAGACCATTCCGGGCATCTTCGCCCACCGCCGCACGGCCGTGCCCGGCGGGGCCCACCCCAGGGCGGGGACGAGCCACATCGACACCTCGTGAACGGTACGTCGCAGCTCGTGACGGTCACGGAAGTGCTTCGAGGGGTGTACAGCAAGCGACCGGACCGTCATGATCTGATGTGTACCGCTACCGGACGCCGAATCGGTGTCAGTTCACCTTGTCGGGGCCCATCAGGTTCGCCCGGTGAGCGAGTTGTGGTCCATGACCGGGGGAGGGGTTGGGCCGTGGAGGTTCGCCTGCCAGAGCCGGGTGACGCGCTCACGGGTGTTGAGATGTTCGCCGGGCTGGAGCCCGAGGTGCGGCAACGCGTCATCGCGGCCGCAGTTCCGCGCACCTACCGCAAGGGCCAACTGCTCTTCGTGGAGAACGACCCCGGCGAGTCGCTGATCGTGCTGCGCCGTGGCGCGGTGGCCGTGTTCCGCACCGCGCCCACCGGCGAGCGGGCCGTGTTGTCGGTTATCCGTCCACCGGACGTGCTCGGTGAGGTCTCCCTGCTCGACGCGTCCACCCGGTCCGCCTCGGCCGAGGCCATCGAGGACTGCGCGGCGCTCGCGCTCTCGCGGGGCGCGTTCATGGAGTTGGTGCACTCCAACCCACGCATCCTGGACGCGGTGATGCGCTCACTGGGCGGGCTGATCCGTCGGCTCACCGAGCAGAACGCCGACCACGTCTTCCTCGACCTGCCAGGTCGGGTGGCGAAGACGCTGGTTCGGTTGGCCGGCGAGAGCCAGGCGCCGATGATCACGATCGAGCTCAATCAGAGCCAGCTGGCCGAGATGGCCGGTGGTTCCCGGCAGAGCGTCAACCAGGCGATCGGCTCGTTCGCGAGCCGTGGCTGGTTGCGTACCGAGGGCCGCCGGATCGTGGTGACCGACGTGGCCGCGCTGCGCCGCCGCGCCGGCATGGCCGACCGCTGAGCGACCGGCCCGCCCCGGCTTCGTCGCCGACCTGATCCAGGTGGACGCTCGCACCCGTCGCCGGCCAGTCACCCTCACACACGGCCGATGCCGGCTGCCACTGGCAGCCGGCATCGGCGAACGTGCGGGCGAAACGGGTGCGGTCAGTCCTCTTTGCTGTCGGCCGGCGGCGCACCCGGCCCCGGACCGATCTTCTTCGGGTCGGTCGGCTTACCGGCCGTGGACGTGCTCGACGAGGTGGTCGTGGTCTCCCCCGACCCGCCCGACTGGCCCTCAGGCTCTTCCACCATGCCCTGCTCCTCCAGTTCGGCGAGAGTGACCGCATCGACGTCGATCGTGTCGCCCGGAGCCCATAGCGTGCCACCCGGATCGGTCCACGAGGCGGACAGTCGTACCTGCACGGCACTCTCCCTGACATGAAACTTCCTGGTACGGAACACTAACCCCGACCGATCGACGCCGTTGCCCGTCCGCACGTCGGGTACCCGACTGGGCCGACCGGCCGCGATACTGACCTCTTTCGCCCACGGAGCTGAACATCGACCTCAAGTGTGGACACTGCGCACGCGCGGCCGGGCCGGACGACCGCTTCTGCGGCGGGTGTGGCCAGCCGCTCGGGGTCAACTGTGCGCACTGCGGGCACGCCAACAGCACCGAGGTCAACTTCTGCACCAGCTGCGGCCAACCGCTGCGGGACCACGTCGTCGCGGTGCAGGAGGACCGGCGTCAGGTCAGCGTGCTCTTCGTCGACATAGTGGACTTCACCAGGTACGCGGAGCAGGCCGACCCGGAGCAGGCCCGCGGCCTGCAACAGACCTACTTCGCCACGGTGCGCCGGATCGTGCACCAGTACGGCGGGGTCGTCGAGAAGTACATCGGCGACGCGGCGATGGCGCTGTTCGGCGCGCCGGTGGCCACCGACAACGACGCGTTGCGGTGTGTCCGCGCCGGCCTGGAGCTGCAGCGGAACCTGGCCCGCCAGCCCGCCGGTCCACAGCCGCCACTCGGCTTCCGGGTCGGCATCGCGACCGGCGAGGCCCTGGTCGACCTCTCCGCCACCCGCGACGGCGGGCAGGCCTTCGTGACCGGAGACGTGGTCAACACGGCCTCCCGCCTGCAGGGGTTCGCCCCACCGGGCGGTGTCGTCGTCGACGAGAGCACCTGGTCGGCCACGCGACACGAGATGGAGTACGCCGACCAACCACCGGTCACCCTGCGCGGCCGGTCCGCGGTGAGCCGGATCTGGCTGGCCGTCCAGGTTCGACCGCATCGGGACCCGCGCGGCGCCGAGCTGACCCCGATGGTGGACCGGGAACACGAACGCGGCCTGCTGGTCAACGCGCTGCACCGGATGGTGACCGAGCGGACCTCCCAGTTGGTGACGGTGTTCGGCCCGGCCGGCGTGGGCAAGAGCCGGCTGCTGCGCGAGCTGGCCCGGCACGCCGGCAGCATGCCCGGCCCGCCGATCACCTGGCTCGTCGGGCAGTGCCCGCCGTTCGGCGAGAACGTCACCTGGGCCGCGCTGTCGGACATCGTGAAGACCTGGGTGGGCGTCCCGGAGGTCGACGACCCGGTTGCGCTGCGCGAGCGGCTGCGGTCCCGGCTGGGGCAGCTCGCCGACCCGCACGCGACCCGGCTGGCCGAGGCGCTCGGGCCGCTGATCGGCGTACCCGGTGAGCGGCTCACGCCCGGCGAGACCGAGGCCGCCTGGCGGCGGTTCCTGCTCGCCCTGGCGACCACCGGCCCGACAGTGCTGGTCTTCGAGGACATGCACTGGGCCGACCAGGCGATGCTCGCCTTCGTCGAGCAGTTGGGCGCGTCAGCGCGCGGCGTACCGCTGCTTGTCGTCGCGACCGCCCGACCGGAGCTGCGGGAACGACACCCAGCCTGGACCGGCACGATCAGTGGCGCGATGTCCATCTCGGTGCCGCCGATGCACGACACCGACATCGACACGCTCTACTCGCTGCTCCTCGGGCAGGCGACGTTGCCCTCCGGCTCGCGTACCCCGCTGATCGAGTTCGCCGACGGCAACCCGCTCTACGCCCAGGAGTACGCCCGGATGCTGCTGGACGGCGGCCTGCTCGACGCGGTCAATTCGGCCGCCCGCCCCGACCTCGACGGTGGCGCGGAGATGCCCCGCACGGTGCAGGCGGTCATCGCGAACCGGCTCGACCTGCTGGACCCGGCCGACCGGGCGGTGCTCCAGGCCGCCGCCGTGGTCGGCGTGGTGTTCTGGGCCGCGCCGGTGGCGATGGCGCTGGGGCGGCCGGTGGAGTGGGTGGAGCGTGCGCTGGACCGCCTGCAACGTCGCGACCTGGTGTACGAGCAGAGCACGTCGACGATGCCCGGCCAGCCGGAGTACCGGTTCCGGCACATCCTCGTGCGCGACGTCTGCTACCAGCGGCTGCCCCGGGCCGAGCGGGTACTGCGCCACCAACGCACCGCCGACTGGATGGCGCAGCTCACCGACGGCCGGCAGTACGACCTGGCCGAGGTGCTGGCCCACCATCGCTGGGCGGCACACGAGATCGCCCGGACCGTCGGGCTGGACACCGCCCCGTACGCCCCGCCGGCGCGGGCCGCGCTGCACCGGGCGGCCCGCCGGGCGTACGAGCTGCACGCGCTGGACACCGCCGCCGCGCTGGTCGGCCGGGCGCTGGCCCTGGACGTCGGGCCGGACCCGGCGTTGGAGCTGTTCGACGCCGAGCTGGCGTTCTATCGGGACGGGGACGCCTTCCTCGTGGCGGGTGGCACGGGCACTCTCACCGGGCTGGCCGAGCGGCTCGCCACGAGCGGCGACCGGACGGGGGCGGCGCGCGCCTGGACGCTGCTCGCCACGGCCGCGTGGAGTCGGGCCGACCGTTCGGCGACGCTGCACTGCCTGGACCAGGCGATCGGCATCTACAGCGACCTACCGGACAGTCAGGAGAAGGCGGGCGCCCTGTTGGAGCTGGCCCGGGTGCACATGCTCAACGCGGAGACCGAGCCGGCGTGCACCGCGGCGCGGGCGGCGGCGTCCCTGGCCGAGCGGCTCCAGCTGCGCGAGGTCCAGGCCAACGCGCGGATCACCCTGGCCGTGGCGCGCTACCTGGCCGGTTCCGCCTCGGCGTTCCCGGAGCTGGCGGAGGTGACCGAGCACTGCCGGGTGGAACGGCTGACCAGTCGACGCCGCGCGGTGCAGAACCTGGCCTGGGCGTTGCAGGAGGAGGGCGACCTGGCCGGCTCGGCCCGGTTGGTCGACGAGCAGCAAACCCTCGACCTGGGCGGGGAGCACAGCCTGGCCACCAGCTTCGCCGACCAGTGGGCGCGGTCGTACTACGCGGGTGACTGGACGGCCGCGCTGGCGATGGCTGCGGAGTCGACCCGACGGCCGACCGCGGAGTGGGATCTGCACATCGTGGCGGTCTCGGGTTGGATGCGCGGGCTGGCCGGGGCCGAGCTGGTCGCGACCGCCGGGCCGGACGTAACGGTGGGGCCCGACGGAACCGTGGGGCCGGACGGAACGGGTGGGGATCTGGTCGAGCAGGCGCTGGTCGCGGCGCGGCGCACCGGATTCCACCGGGTGCTGCGCTCCACCCTGGCGCACGCCGCGCTGTGCCGGGCGGTGCAGGGCCGTCGCGACGAGGCGATGGCGCTGCTCACCGAGCTGGACGAGGACTGGCGACGGACCCGGATGATTCCGTTCGCTGAGTGGGTGCCGGCCGTCGGGCACGTCGCCGGGGTGCTCGGCGCGGACGCCGCCCGGCTGGTCCGGCAGATGCTCGACCGGGCGCCCCGGATGACCCCGTGGGCTCACGCCGCCGGTCAGGTCGCCGACGCCACGCTGGCCCGGCACGCCGGGGACGCCTCGACCGCGGCGAACCTGCTGCGCGAGGCGGCGGCGAGCTACGCCCGGATGACCGACGTGACCGACGAGGTCATCACGCTGGCGCTGGCGATCGGCCCGCTGGCTGAGACCGATCCACCGGCCGCCGCGGCGACCCGCGCCCGCCTGCACGACTTCGCCACCCGTCACCACGCCCCCACCCTGCTCCACCTGCCCTGACCGTCGACGGCGTAGGCACGGCGGCAGTCAGGCGGCCAGTGGCGCCGGGACGGGCTCCTTGAGCTTCTGGGCGTAGATGTCGACGTACTCCCGACCGGAGAGCTCCATCAACTCGTACATGATCTCGTCGGTGACCGCGCGCTCGACGAACCGGTCGCCGGCCAGGCCGGCGTAGCGGGAGAAGTCCAGTGGTGGCCCGAACCGGACCTTCACCCGGTCGATCTTGGGGATGAGCTTGCCCGGCGGCTGGATCTTGTCGGCGTTGAGCATCGCCACCGGCACCACCACCGCGCCGCTCTCCAGGGCGAGCCGGGCCACCCCGGTCTTGCCCCGGTAGAGCCGCCCGTCCGGGGAGCGGGTGCCCTCGGGGTAGATGCCGGCCACTCCCCCACCGCGCAGCACCTGCAACTGGGTGTCCAGTGCGGCACGCGCGGCCTGGCCGCCGGAGCGATCCACCGGAATCGTGCCCGTGCCGACGAAGAACATCTTGGTCAGCCAGCCCTTGAGTCCCTTGCCGGTGAAGTACTCGGCCTTGGCGACGAAGGTGACCTTCCGGGTGGTGATCAACGGCGTGAAGATCGAGTCGGAGAAGGAGAGGTGGTTGCTCGCCAGGATCACCGGACCGGTCGCGGGCACGTTGCGCAGGCCCTCCACCTGCGGGCGGAAGATCAGCTTGAGCAGCGGACCGAGGATGACGTACTTCAGCAGCCAGTAGAGCACCGGCGTCCTTTCCGTGGTGTGCCCGCGACAGCGCCAGCCGTCGTCGCCGCCGAGCCTACGAAGCGAGCGCTCTCACCACAACGGAGCCGACGCATAGGCACCGTCCCATGCCCACCACCACAGGGCATTGACTGCGGTCAGCAGGGCCGCGAGCAGGTAGTCGGGCGACTGGGCGACTGGGCGACTGGGCGACTGGGCGAGCATCAGCGCCCGCCACCGCCGGCTCTGCGGACGCCACCGCTGCTCGGGTAGACCCGACCACGAGCATCTTCGCCGTGTGCACTGCTGCGATCCAAAACGGGAAGAAGATCCCCTTCGCCGATGTCGAACGCCGGGTCCTTGACCCGCTCGTCGGCGAGGACGGACACCGGGACCAGGACAAGCGCACTGCCCAGCATCAGGTGGCCGAGGGTCCAGTCGCCCGGCTGTACGGGGCCAACGCTGAGCAGGAGTCCCAGCAGGGTAAAACCCAGGTCCAGGTAGAGCACGATCCCGGGTGGCGTCTGCCGGTATTAAAGGTGACGATCGGCGAAGGCGGCGGAATGTCCACCTCCTCGCATTCATCAGTAGCCAAGTTGACGTCTCCGCTCTCGATCGTTGGCAGCTCAGCGGTGCGGTGCCCGGCGTGTCGAGTCACCCAACTGCCAACGATCACCGAGATTGCGGTCGTCGCGCAAGAACGGACAAAGGACCCCCACGCCGCGACCTGCGGGAGCAGCCGTGCTTCGGAAGACGCGACACAACGCACTCCCGGACCCATGCCCCGGCGTGTCACGATTCGTGGCGCGTATGCCTTCCGGCTCCGTCCGGTTCGATACGTCTGAGTACGGCTCCACGGCCCGGCGAGCCGGCTCCGCACGGCTCCGTCGCCCCCGATCCGGTTGACTGTGTTAGCACCGGAGTTAGCAAGCGAGGGACGGGCCTGCCCGGTCAGCCCAAACCTTGACCATAGAGGTCAAACCCGATCTTTGCGACCTGGGCGAGATGCTGCAGGTCCTCCGGCGCACCCTCCAGCAGACCCTTCCCCCGAGCAAGCAGCGACCGGACCCAACCCTTGTCGGGCTCGTCCTTGGCCGCTTCCCGCTCCAGTTCGGCGGCGACCGTCTCGTACTGCGGCTGCTGGTCGTCAGGGAGCAGCCGGGCGAACTCCCGCAGCGCCTCCGCGAACACGGTCAATACCTGAGCGTCGTTGGTGTTGGTCTGGTTCTGCGCGACGTCCCGGTTCGCCACCGCGAGTTGGCCCTTGTTGTCGCCCATCACGGTGACGCTCACGCCCGCGCCGTCGCCCCGGTTCAAGTAGCTCACAACCCCTCCGTACTGCTCGATGCACTCGGTCCCGGCCGGCTCGATGGTCGGGGTCTCGTCCGTCCCGCCCAGTAGTCGCCGCTCCCGGAGGAAGCGGACCGCATCCACTAGATCGGCCGCGCTGAACTGCACTCCGTTGAACCAGCCGTATGGGCTGCTGACGATCTCGGCGATCTCGGTCGACTCGCCGTTTGCGTCCCGCTCGTAGACCCAGCGCAGAACGGCGTCCCGGCACGCACTGCGACGAGCGCGGTTATCCCCACGGCGCTCGATCCGTTGCGCGGCTTCGCGGGTCCCAACGTCCGTCAAGCTGATGCACCGGATCATGCCGCGCCGACCGATTGCCTTGGCCTCCCTGATGAAGCCGTCGTGGACCAGTGCGTCGATAGCGACGTCGACCTTCGCCTCGACCACGGGCAGTAACTCCTGGTTACCGGTGGCCTCCACCAACTGATTGATGGACGGCCATGCCCCCCACTGCGCTTTCTGCAGAACGAACAGCCAGTCGAGGAGTAATCCGGCGACAAGACCCAGTTCGGAGCCGGCTACACCCCCGAGGCCACCTCCACCACCGTCCGCCACCCCTGCGCTGGTCGCCTCTGCGTTGATCGGCACTCGCACTGGCGTCTTCGCCACCTCCCGCTCGATCTCCTTCATCATCTTCCGAATACCCGGCTTGTTGATCTTGAATCCGCTCGCCATGCGGTCCCCCCAGATCGCTCGTGGTCATTCGACCAGCACGGTACTGGCCGGGCATGACACCGCAGGCTCCCAACCTGAACGACTCTCCGCCTTGGAGAAACATCAGCCCCATCGGACGAGCCGCCTCGCGGCGGGAGACAACAGCCGGCCGGAAACCGCGCGCGGAAGCTACCTGGAGTCGCGCCCCTCGGCCACGAACACGCCCTTGCCCTGCCGGCCATAGACCAGCCCACGGTCATGTAGCAGGCCAAACGCACGATTGACGGTCGCCCACGAGACGTGGTGTTCTTCGCTTAGCTCCGAGGTGGACGGCAGCTTGTCGTGCGCCTTCAACTCACCGGACCTGATTCGCTCGGTGATCAAGTCGGCGATCCGCCGGTACTCAGCCTGCTCGTAGGGCACGGCCACGACATTAACCGTCAAACCCATCAGTTACCACAAGATCAGACTTAGGTCAAGCTCTGACTTAAGTCAGAGTTAGACACAGGTTGTCGAGGAGGCCGCCGTGTTGCCGCAGGTCAGAGCAGTCCCGTTCCTCGTGCAGATCGCCGGGACCCGCATCGACGCTCACAGAGGACGACGCTGCCGGGAGTGCCGCCCTTGTGATTGGTGCCCCGGCTTAGCGATGGCCCGAGCGCAGGTCGCCGCTTGGCGGAAGACCCGCCCATGGTGACCGGGCTAAAGGCCGGTGACCTACTGCAGATCGACCGGACCGCGTCGGTTCAGTTCCTGACCCCGTTCCGGATCCGGCTGATCAAGGTGCTGACCGACCGGATCACCTACGACGGGTGGGTCTGGTTGGAGGCGTATCAGCTCGACGACCGGGACGAGGCGGTCGCCCGCCGAGAGCTGTTCGTCCGCAAGGAGGGGTTGCGGCTGTTGGTCGAGCCGCCGCCGCAGCGTCGGCCGGCTGCGCCGCGACGGCGGGCGAACCAGGCCGCCCACCGGCGCAGGCAACCGGACACGTCTCGGAAGCCCTCCTCTACCCCAGGACAGCCGACCTAGCCTCGACCGCGCCGCTGCTCGGCGGGGGCACGGGAGACCCCATGACTACCGGCGGTAGGTACAGACCGGCCCCGACTTCGGGAGGCAGCCGGGTGGGGCCAGGGCGCCAGCGCCCGACTGAGGCTTCTGTTGGCAAGTGATTAGCAAGAACGGACATAGAGCCCCCACCGCGACCTGCGGGAGCAGCCGTGACTTTGGAAGACGCGACACAACGCACTCCCGGAACCATGCCCTGACGTGTCACGATTCAGAGCACGGCGTGCGGACGGGCGCCGAGGGGCAGAGGTGGCCGCGCCGGAAGGCGCGTTAAGGGGGATGTCCGGGTGTCAGCGGGTGGGGCCCGCCGGGGACGGCGGGACAACGGGCTCGACGCGAACGAGTACGCCGTCGTCGGCGACGTCGATCCGCGCGTCGGTGAGCACCTGCTCGACGTGCTGGCCGCCGGCGGGATCGCCGCCTACCTCCAGCCGTCCGCCGACCTCAACCCGGTCACCCGCACCACCACCGTGCCGGCCCGGCCGGTCGACCGGCTCTACGTCGACCGCTCGCACCTGACCACCGCACGGGACTATTTGACCCAGCTCGCCGACGAGACCACTCCGGAGCAGCCGCCGGCTCGCGACGAACCGGACATCGACGCCGAGTGGGCGCGGATCGTGGCGGGCTTCCACACCACCTCCACGCCCGGTGACCACCCGTGGCCGGCCTCCGAGGACGTGGACGAACGGGACAACCGGGACGAGTCGACCTCCGGGACGCTGACCCGCTCCGGCGCCGACGAGCCCGGTCCGACCGCCACCGACGTTCGCCGGCTACCGTCCGCGACGGACATCTCCGGGATCTCGGTGGGGCGCGGCACCCGACCGGACGAGCCCTCGCTGCTGGACGGGCTGGACACCTTCGGCGCCGACCTGCCCGACGACGAGGACGACGAGGGTTACCACCCGCCGCCACCGCCGCCGCTGCCGCGGGTCAGCAAGTACGCGGTGATCGGCGTGCTCGGGGTGGTCGTCGGGTTCGTGCTGTTCCTCTTCCCGTGGCTGCTCCCGATCGACCGGTCGGCGGTGACGCTGTTCGGGTTCACCGGCATCCTGGCCGGTTTCGTCACGCTGATCTGGCGGCTGCGCCCCGGCGACGAGGACGAGGACGACCCGGACAACGGCGCCGTCGTCTGAGGTCGGCCCGCATCCCGGGACGGCAGCGCCCCGCCGGGGGCGTAACAGTGGTGTAACTTACTGTCAGTAGGAATACCGCTGTACGTCACTTCCCCCGCTGACTGACCGGTTTTCCCTTGCTCGCGGCGGTCAGTCCTCTGCTGATCGGAATGCCCGAGATGCGACAGAGTTCTCTCGTGGTGGTGGCCAACCGCCTCCCCATCGACGACAACCAGGCCCCCGACGGGGCCTGCGAATGGCGGCGCAGCCCAGGTGGGTTGGTCAGCGCGCTGCACCCCCTCCTGCGGCACACCCCGGCGACCTGGGTCGGCTGGGCCGGTGGCACCGGGCCGGCCCCTTCGCTGCCAGACGTGGACGGCGTGCGGATGCACACCGTCGCGCTCAGCCCGGAGGACCTGCGCGACCACTACGAGGGGTTCGCCAACGCCACCCTCTGGCCGCTCTACCACGACGCCGTGGAGCAGCCGCAGCACCACCGTCGGTGGTGGGAGGCGTACCAGCGGGTCAACCAGCGCTTCGCCGAGGCGACAGCGGAGGTGGCCGAGCCGGGCGGGGTGGTCTGGGTGCAGGATTACCACCTGCAACTGGTCCCCGGTCAGCTGCGCGCGCTCCGCCCGGACCTGCGCATCGGGTTCTTCCTGCACGTGCCGTTCCCGCCGCCGGAGCTTTTCATGCAGCTGCCCCGCCGGGCCGAACTGCTGCGCGGCATGCTCGGCGCCGACCTGGTCGGCTTCCAGCGCGTGCAGGCGGCGCACAACTTCGCCCAGCTGGTGACCCGGGTGCTGGAGCTGCCGGCCACCGACCGGCGCATCGGCATCGACGACCGGGTCGTCCGCATCGGCGCGTTCCCGGTCTCCATCGACACCGCCGAGATGGCCGCGCTCGCCGACCGCCCGGACGTGGCCGCTCGGGCCCGCCGGCTCCGTCAGGACCTCGGCGATCCCCGGCAGGTAGTCCTCAGCGTGGACCGGATGGATTACACCAAGGGCATCGAGCAGCGCCTCAAGGCGTACAGCGAGTTGCTCGCCAGCGGCGACGTCAAGGTCCGCGACACGGTGCTGGTGCAGGTCGCCATGCCGAGCCGGGAACGCGTCGGCCAGTACCAGATCCTGCGCGAGCGCATCGAACGCGAGGTCGGCCGGATCAACGGCGAGTTCGGTCGGGTCGGCGAGCCGGCGATCCACTACCTCACCCAGCCCTTCGACCGGGCCGAGCTGGCCGCGCTCTACCGGGTCGCCGACGTGATGGCGGTGACGCCGTTGCGCGACGGGATGAACCTGGTCGCCAAGGAGTACGTGGCCGCGCGGGTCGACGACACCGGCGCCCTGCTGCTCAGCGAGTTCGCCGGCACCGCCGCCGAGCTGTCCCAGGCGTACCTGGTCAACCCGCACGACCTGGAAGGGCTCAAGCAGGCCCTGCGCGCGGCCCTACGGGCCAGCCCGGCCGACATTACCCAGCGGATGCGGGCCATGCGCGCCCACCTGCACCAGCACGACATCCGGGCCTGGGCCCGCTCCTACCTCCGCGCCCTGGACGAGGGCGGCTCCCTGGTCGGTCGTCTGAGCAGCACCGACGCCGGCTCCGACGCGCCCGTACGGGTGCCCCGACCGGCCACCACGACCGGCAGCCCGGCCGTGCAACAGGCCGGCGGCTGACCGGCCGTCGGCCTGGCTGCTCAGTGCGCCGCGGGCTCCTTCTCCAGCCAGTCCAGGATCGCGTCAATCGGCTCCGCCCACCGCGCGTCAAGCATCAGGTCGTGGCCCATCCCGGGGAAGAGCAGCGGCGCCGACCCGAACCTGCGGGCCACCCGGGTCAACGTTGACGCCGGCACCACCCGGTCGTCCGGGCTGCCCAGCACCAACACCGGGGGCGCGCCCACGGCCGCCTCGGCCTCCGGCTCACCCAGCAGCGCCCACTGCGCCCGCCGACCAGCCCGACCGAGCCGTCCGACGTACCGCCGGGCCTCCTCGTCGGGCAACTCGCGGCTGAACAACTGCCCCCGGTTGAGCCGCAACGGCCCGCCGAACACCGCCGGCAGCGTACCGGCGGGGTTGCGGCGCAACGCCGTGCCCAGCACTCCCCAGCCACCGAAGACCGGTGCCACCAGGACCGCGCCCCGCGCCGGGTAGCGGGCCAACGCGTGCGCCACCACCAGGGCCCCGGCGCCGTGGCCCACCAGCACCGCCTGCCGCGGCAGGCTCGCGGCCACCTGGACCACGTCGTGGGTGTACGCCCGCAGCGTCGCCTCCGGCGCCGGCTCGCTGCCACCGTGCCCGCGCAGGCTCACCGCGTACGCCGGGAACCCCCGCGACGCCGCGTGACCCAACCAGTGCTCGGCGAACGCCCACGCGCCGTGCCCGAACCCGGGAACGAAGAGCAGCGGCGGACGCCCCTCCTCCAGCTCGGGAATCGCGCTGAGCACCTCCCGCCGGGCCGGCCGGACCGGACGCGACCACTCCCGGCCCCGCATGATCCGCAGGTCAGTCACTGGTCTGCCTTTCGTTCGCGACTGCGGGGCTCGCAAGCTCACTCCTCGCGCTCACTTACCCTCCAGGTCGAGCAGGGCGCGCTGGATGGCGCGCAGGTAGTCGGCGTGCCCGACCTCGAACCAGTGCCGGCTGCTCTCCTTGACCGGCCCGGAGTACCGCTCCCCGGCCCGGTCCCGCACCCGCTGCGCGAACGCCGCAGCCCGTTCCGGTCGGTCCCGACGGGCCTGCAGCAGTCGGGCGAAGAGCACCGTCTGCCAGTGCGACAGGGTGAACAGCCCGGACTCCGGCTGCAGCAGGCCGGCGACGGCCAGGGTCGGATGCCCAGGCGTGAACGCGTTGAGCCACAGCGTGGGGCGGCCCGCGCCCGCGCTGTCACCGAACACCGACGCGTCGAGGAACTCGAAGCGCGGCAGGTACCCGGTGGCGAAGACGACCACCTCGGGGTCGATCTCGCGGCCGTCGGCCAACTCCACCGCGTACGGGTGGAACCGGGCGATGTCCGGCACCGGGCCGATCCCGCCGTGGCCCACGTAGTACACGAGCTGACTGTTGGCGATCGGGTGCGTCTCGTACACCCGGTGGTCGGGCTTGGGCAGGCCGAAGCGGGTCAGGTCGCCGACGGTCAGCTTTAGCGTCCAGTGGTAGAGCCACTGCCGCACGCGCAGCGGCACCCGCAGCGCCAGCAGGGCGTCGTTGACCTGGTCGGCGGGGCGACCGAGCACGTACTTCGGGGCGTACCAGTAGCCGCGCCGGGTGGAGTGCCAGCAGCGCGACGCCTGCTGGGCGGCCTCGACGGCGATGTCGCAACCCGTGTTGCCGGCGCCGACCACCAGCACCCGCTTGCCCCGCAGCTGCGCCGGGTCCTTGTAGGACGACGCGTGCATGATCTCGCCGCGGAACTCCTCCAGGCCCTCGTAGCGGGGCAGCTTCGGCGACCAGTTGTGCCCGTTGGCGATCACCACGGCCGCGTACCGGGCGGTGCGCTCGGGGCCGTACCCGCCGGTGGAGCGGGTGGTCACGTCCCACCGATCCCCCTCGACGGGCTGGACCCGGATCACCTCGGTGCCGAACCAGATGTGCGAGCGCAGATCGAAGTGGTCGGCGTACCGCTCGAAGTACGACAGCACCTGACCGTGGTGCGGGTAGTCCGGCCAGGAGTCCGGCATCGGGAAGTCGGGGAACTGGGTGAACGGCTTCGACGAGATCAGGTGGGTGCTGGCGTACACCGGGCTGCGGTCGTGCCGCCAGTTCCAGGCGCCGCCGACGCCCGTCTCCCGCTCGTAGCAGTCCACGCCGAAGCCGTGCTCGCGCAGGTTCTTGATGGCCGTCAGGCCGCTGGCCCCGGCCCCGATGACGCAGACCGTGTCGCCCCGGTCGGAGACCGGGCGGCCGTCGCTGTTCGCCGCGGGCGAGGTCGCCTCCGGGTCGGGCCGGCCGTGGTCGGTGGAGGTGGACACCGGGGAGATCTCCTTTTGGTACGGCAGGCGTGCCGGTCGCCGCGAAATCCTCTCCACAACCGAGCCGGATGTCCAGTCCTGGAACGGACGCGTCGACTGTCGAGCCGGCGGCGGGGGTCAGCCGGTGGCGGGCAGGAGCAGGTCGACCAGGACCGGGAAGTGGTCACTGGCCCGACGGGTCTGCGGGGTGTCCACCACGTCGTAGTCGACAACTGTGATCCGCGGGTCGACGAAGAGCGCGTCGATGCGTCGACGCGGGTCGACGCAGGAGTAGGTGAGCCGCTCGGCCCGGTCGGCCGCCACCGCGGCGTCGGTCAACCCGCGCGACACGGTCGCCCAGGCCGGCCCGTCCGGACCCTCGTTGAGGTCGGCCCCGGCCAGCACCGGGCTGGTCGCCGCGTCCAGGCCGCGCCTGAACTCGGCGGCCTGGGAGGGCCGCTCGGCCGGGTCGGTGGAGAGGTGCGAGCCGGCGAGGGTGAACTGGGCGTCACCGACCCGGCAGTCGGCGTACGCGGCGCCGCGAAGGTGCCGGCCGGGGGTCAGCGGGAAGCGCTGGCAGCGGGTGCCCAGCACCTGGACCCGCAGGCTGGTCAGGAGCAGGTTGCCCAGGGCGGGCAGCCCACCGGCGGCCACCACCAGACCGAACGACTCGGCCAACGTGGCGGACTTCTGCCGCCACCGGAACCGGCGCGGCCCCTCCTGCACGATCACCACGTCCGGCGTCGCGGCCCGGACCACCGCCGCCAGCGCGGCGGTGTCGTCGCGCTGGCTGTGGATGTTGTACGACACCACGCGCAGCGGCACACCCATCCCGGACCGCCTCAGATCCGGCGGGCCAGATCGGCGGCGCCGATCACCCCGGCACTGTTGCCCAGCTCCGCCGGGAGCACCTCGGCCACCGGCAGGCGACCGCGCTGGGCGAGCGCGTCGAGGTACGAGCGGCGGGTGGGGCCGAGCAGCAGGTCACCGGCGTCGATCACACCGCCGCCGACGACCAGGGTCTGCGGGTCGAGGATCTGCGCCATGTCGGCGAGGCTGGTGCCCAGCCACCGGCCGATCTGGGCGAACGCCTCGGCGGACACCGGGTCGCCGCCCTGGGCGGCGGCGGTCACCATCGGGCCGGTGATCGCCTCGACCTCACCGCCAGCCAACTTCAGCAGGGCGGTGGCCCGGTTGGGCTCCTGCCGGGCGCCGGCCCGGGCGAACCGGACCAGGGCGCTGCCGCTGGCGTACTGCTCGATGCAGCCCAGCCGGCCGCAGCCGCACTGGTGTCCGTCCGGCACAGCCAGCATGTGGCCCAGCTCCGCGGCGATGCCGTGCGCGCCGCGCATCAGATCGCCACCGAGGACGATGCCGCCGCCCACACCGGTGCCGATGGTGAACATGATCATCGAGTCGTCGGCGTCGCGGGCCGCGCCGTAGCGGAACTCGGCCCACGCGGCGACGTTCCCGTCGTTCTCCACGATCACGGGCAGACCGAGGGCCTCGCTGACGTACTCGCGCAGCGGTTCGTCGCGCCAGGCCAGGTTGGGGGCGAAGAGCACTGTCGAACGGCTGGCGTCGATCCAACCGGCCGCGCCGATGCCGACGGCCTCGATGGTCCGCCCGGCGGCCAACTCGCCGACCAACTCGATGATGACGTCGCGGGTCTTGGCGACGTCATCGGCGGGAGTGTCCCGTCGGGTCTGCACGAGGACCGCGCCGGTGTCGTCCACGACACCGCCGGCCACCTTCGTGCCACCGACGTCGACTCCGATGGTCAGCGTCACCGCTACCGCCCCCCTCTGCTGTGCTGTCCGAGCAGGTCCCGGCTCAGTGCCGGTCCAGGTCGGAAGGTCCCGCGCTCAGGCGCCGTCGCCCGATGCGTCCGCGTCGGCGTCATCGGGCACCCGCGAGGCGGGCACCACGGGACGGTTGGTCGGTGCCGGTACGGTCGCCGTCCCGGCCTCGTCGACGGGTGGTACGGCGGCCGGGGCGAGTGGGTCCGCCGTCCGGGTGGCGACCGACCAGACATCCCGCTCCGGCGCCGGCTGAGAATCATGCCCGCTGCGGGTGGCATCGCGCCACACGTGGTCGTCGCCGCTTGCGGTGGACGGGGTGCTCGGGGATGCCTCGGGGAACACGTCGTCGGTGCTCGCGGTGGGTGCCGGCGATGGCGGAGCGTTCGGCCCGGCGGCCGGATCGGCGGGGGTCGGCGCGGTCGGTTCGGCCGGGGAGAACGCGCGGAGCAGGCTGGCGACCCCCGCGGCGAGGTCACCGGCGCCGGTCGCGAGACGTTCGGCGAATTCCGGACTCGGATCACGTAACGCGGCGATGCCCCGACAGACCGGGCAGACGCAGCATTCGGCCGAACCGGTGGCGAAACCACCACCGGCGCCGGGGCGCCCGTCCGGGCCCGCGCTGTGACCGAGGACACCGGACAGCATGCCGCCCAACGAGCCGAACGCGCCGCTCGCCGAGCCGGCGGAAGCCAGTCGTGCCCCCGCCAGCAGGGTGGCGACCAGCCGCTCTGCCTCTTCCCGGGCCGAACCCGGATCCGTACCGCCCACCGTCGGCTCCTCTACCGTGCCACCGGACACGTCACTGCGCCGCACCGGTTGCTTCTACCCGGCGCTTGAGCTGCTTCAACGCGGTATCCATGATCATTTTTTCGGCTTTGCGCCGAAACATGCCGAGCATGCCGACCGACAGGTCGACCTCCAGCGTGTAGGTCACCGTGGTGCTGCCGTCCGGGTTACCCACCAGGTCGTACGAACCACGCTGGGCCTTCTGCATCTTCGAGGGGGCGACCAGGTGCCACTCGATCCGGGACAGGTCCTCGGCGTACTCGTAGGCGAGCACGTACTCGTCGGCCATCACCCCGGCGTCGATGGTGAAACGCACCTGACTGGCGTAACCGTCCTCGTACTCCTCGACGACCTCGGCCCGACGCACCGCCTCGGTCCATTCCGGGTAGCGCGCGAAGTCGCAGATGACCGCCGTCACCTGATCCGGTACGGCGCCGATGATGATCGACTGGGTGGAGGAGTCCGCCATGGGGGGAGGCTACCCGCCTCCTGGTTGTCTCACCCCGACCGCCCGCCGGGTAGGTTTCGACACATGCCGACGCCCACGGCGGCGGCCGTCCGGCCAGTGCGAGCACGAAGGAGTGCAGGTGCGCGAGTTCTCCGTCCCACCGATCGTCACCGTTGGCGATGCGGCCAACCTCACCGATCCGGTCTGGGACAACGCTGAAGTCGCGCCCGACAGCGTCCAGTTCGCCCGCCCCACCCCCGGCGCCGACGGCACCCTCACCACCTGGGCCGAGGTGACCTGCCTCGAGTTCCGCGACGAGGTGGCCGCCGTGGCCCGCGGACTCATCGCCGCCGGCATCGAGCCGGGTGTCCGGGTCGGGCTGATGAGCCGGACCCGCTACGAGTGGACGCTGCTGGACTACGCGATCTGGGCCGTCGGCGCGGTGACCGTGCCGATCTACGAGACGTCCAGCGCCGAGCAGGCCGCGTGGATCCTCGAGGACTCCAACGCGGTCGCCGTCGTGGTCGAGACCGACGCGCACGCCGCCCTGATCGCCGGTGTCCGGCACCGGCTGCCCGAGCTGGACCAGGTCTGGCAGATCGACAGCGGCGGGGTCGACGAGCTGGTCACGAACGGCGCCACGATCGAGCTGGCCGAGGTCGAGCGGCGGCGCAAGGCCGTCCGCGCCGGCGACCTGGCCACCATCATCTACACCAGCGGCACCACCGGCCGACCCAAGGGCTGCGTGCTCACCCACCGCAACATGTACGCCGACATCGCCAACGCGGTGCCGGTGCTGCCGAACCTGTTCAACGCCGGCGCGAGCACTTTGCTCTTCCTCCCGCTGGCGCACGCCTTCGCCCGACTCATCCAGATCGGCGTCGTGCAGGCGCGGGCCACCATGGCGCACTGCGCCGACACCAAGAACCTGGTCGCCGAGCTGCAGGCGTTCCGGCCGACCTTCGTGCTCTCCGTACCCCGGGTGTTCGAGAAGGTCTACAACGCCGCCAAACAGAAGGCCGAGGCGGACGGCAAGGGCGGCGTCTTCGCCCGTGCCGAGCAGGTCGCCATCGCGTACAGCGAGGCTCTGGAGACCCCGGGCGGGCCGGGCCTGGCGCTGCGCGCCCAGCACGTGGTCTTCGACCGGCTGGTCTACCGCAAGCTGCGCGCCGCGCTCGGCGGACGGTGCCGGGACGCGATCTCCGGCGGCGCGCCACTCGGCGCCCGGCTCGGCCACTTCTACCGGGGTATCGGCGTGACGGTCCTGGAGGGCTACGGCCTCACCGAGACCTCGCCCGCCGCCGCGGCGAACCTGCCCACCGGCACCCGGATGGGCAGCGTCGGCCGCCCGCTGCCCGGCGTGACCGTCCGGATCGAGGACGACGGCGAGATCCTGATCTCCGGCGAGCTGGTCTTCCAGGGTTACTGGCGCAACGAGACCGCGACGGCCGAGACGATCAGCGCCGACGGCTGGTTCCGCACCGGCGACCTGGGCCAGCTCGACTCCGACGGCTACCTGAGCATCACCGGCCGCAAGAAGGAGCTGATCGTCACCGCCGGCGGCAAGAACGTCGCCCCGGCGGTGCTGGAGGACATGGTCCGGGCGCATCCGTTGATCAGCCAGTGTGTCGTGGTCGGCGACCGGAAGCCGTTCATCGCGGCGCTGGTCACCGTCGACGAGGAGGCGCTGCCGACCTGGCTGGAGAACGCCGGGCTGCCCCTCGACACCTCCATCGAGCAGCTGCGCGAGCACGAGGGCCTCCGTAAGGAGATCCAGGCCGCGATCGACACCGCGAACCAGGCCGTGTCGAAGGCCGAAGCGATCAAGGTGTTCCGGGTCCTGCCCCACGACTTCACCGAGGCGACCGGCGAGCTGACCCCGTCGCTCAAGGTCAAGCGCCAGGTTGTCCACAAGACGTACGCGGCGGAGATCGCCGATATCTACCGAGGCTGACTACCATCCGTCACGTGCCCGCATCCACAGCCACCGCACCGCGCCCGCATCCCCTCGCCGCAGCCGCTCGCCTGGTGATGCTGGCGCTGGTCGCCGTCCTGACCCTGTTCGCCACCCGCGACGTCGCCCAGCTCTGGTGGATCGCGTTGCTGGCGGTGGCCGGGCTGCCGTCGCTGCTGGCACCGCAGCACCGGGTGGTCGGCCCGCTGAGCCGGGTGGCCGAGGTGGTGGTGCTGGGGCTGGCCGCGAGCCACGTCGCCGCGGTGGCGTCCATCGGCGGCACTGTCGACGGCCTCGGCGCGTCGGCGGTGCTGCCGTACCTGGCGGTCCCGGTGACCGTCACCGCGCTGCGCCGCCGCTTCCCCGAGGGCGCCGCGCTGCTCGTGGTCACCGCCGCCACCCTGCTGGTCAGCGGCGCGCTCACCCAGGTCGACGGCGGCCCCCAGCTCGGCCAGCTGGGTTACCTCGCGGTCTGCACGCAGTGGCTGATCCTGGCGGCGCTGGGGCTCTACGCCGCCGGCACGCTGCACCGGGTGATGGCGGTCCGCGGTGAGGGCAAACCCCAGCCGTACGCCGAGGCCACCCGGCTGCTGACCCAGCTGCGTACGGTGGCCCGGCAGCTGCCCGGGGCGACCCTGGACCCGGGCGGCATCTCCGAGCACCTGCTGGAGGAGTTGCGCACGGTGGCCCGGGCCGACCGGGGCGCGGTGCTGTCGGCCAGCGGCGGCGGTCGGCTCGTGGTGCTCGCCCAGGCCGGCGTCGACCGGGTCGACTGGGAGACGACGCTGGACGCCGATTCGGCGATCGCCGACGCCTGGGCCACCCAGCAGGCCACCACTGCCGCCCGGTCGCAGTCCCGCTCACACCGTGGCGGCGACGTGTCCGCGCTGATCGTTCCGCTGGCCGCCGGGGTGCGCACGGTGGGGCTGGTGGTGCTGGAGGCCGACGTCGCGCACGCGTACCCGCCGCCGGTGGTGTCCCGCGTGACCGCGCTGACCCGCCCGGCCGCGCTGCGGCTGGAGGCGGCGCTGCTCTTCGACGAGGTGCGCTCGCTGGCCACCAACGAGGAGCGGCAGCGGCTGGCCCGGGAGATCCACGACGGGGTGGCACAGGAACTCGTGATGGTCGGCTACGGCATCGACAACGCCCTGGCCACCGTCTTCGACGACGCCGACGAGACCGCCGAGGCCCTGCGTACGCTGCGCGGCGAGGTGACCCGGGTGATCCAGGAGCTGCGGCTGAGCCTCTTCGAGCTGCGCAGCGAGGTGGACCGGCAGGGTGGGTTGGCCGCGGCGATCGCCGAGTACGCGCGCACCGTGGGCGCGTCCGGCGGGCTGCGGGTGCACCTGTCGCTGGACGAGTCCACCGCCCGGCTGCCGGCCGCCACCGAGGCCGAGTTGCTGCGCATCGCGCAGGAGGCGGTGACCAACGCGCGCAAGCACGCCGGGGCGTCGAATTTGTGGGTCACGTGTGAGGTCGACCCCCCGTACGCGCAAATAGAAGTGTCGGATGACGGTCAGGGGATGGCTGACCAGCGCCCGGACGGGCGGTACGGTCTTGCGATCATGGCCGAGAGGGCGGAACGTATCCGGGGCCGGTTGGAGATCAGGCCGCGGCAACCCAGCGGCACAACCGTGGCGGTGGTTCTCGGCACCTCAGCCCGGCGCGATAACGTGCGCGGCAGCGCAGCACCAGAAGGGGAGTAACCCGAGGATGACCACAAGTCCGATACCGGCCACCCGTACCAAGGTCCTCCTTGTCGACGATCATGACCTGATTCGCAAGGGTTTGCGGCACGCCTTCGAGCGCGACCGCCAGTTCGAGGTCGTCGGTGAGGCGGCCACGGCGGCGGAAGGAGTACGCCAGGCCGGCGCCCTGCAGCCGGACGTGGTGATCATGGATCTGCGGCTGCCCGACGGCAGCGGCCTGGAGGCCACCCGCGCGCTGCGCAAGTCCAGCGCGTCGATGGGCATCGTGGTGCTGACCATGTACGCCGGCGACGACCAGCTCTTCGGCGCACTGGAGGCCGGCGCGAGCGCCTTCGTGCCGAAGACCGCACCGGCCGACGAGGTCGTGGCCGCCGCACGGCACGCCGCCTCCTCCCCCAGCGCGTTCACCGCGGCCGACCTGGCCGAGGCGATGAAGCGCCGGCTCGCCCCGTCCGGTCCGCAGTTGTCTCCCCGGGAGGGGCAGGTGCTGCGGCTGCTCGCCGACGGGATGAGCGTGGCGGGCATCGCCAAGCAGCTGTTCGTCAGCGAGTCCACGGCGAAGACGCACATCTCCAAGCTCTACGAGAAGCTCGGCGCGGCCAACCGGGCTCAGGCCCTGATGACAGCACTCCGGCTCGGCCTGCTCGAGGCACCGGACGCGCCGAAGTTCTGACAGGTCTCCCGCTCGTCGAGCGGGACGTAGCGACCGACGGTCCGCGCCAGCTTCTCCCCGGCGCGGACCGTCGCGCATCGACCGACGTCTGCGGGCAACCTCCGCCGCGCTATGGTCTGGCGTGCGTGGCGGGGTGCACAATACCCGCGCGGGCGACGATGCTCGCGTCGCGGACACGAGGGGTGAAACGCATGCAGCGGCCGGACTGGGCACCCGACACCATCGACATCGAGCGCCCGAGCGTCGCGCGGATGTACGACTACTACCTCGGCGGCTCGCACAACTTCGCCGCCGACCGGGCTGCCGCGCAGGCGATGGTCGCCGCGGTGCCCGAGGCGCCGTTGATGGCCCAGGCCAACCGGGCGTTCCTGCGCCGGGCCGTGCACCATCTCTCCGAGGCCGGGATCCGGCAGTTCCTGGACATCGGCTCGGGCATCCCGACGGTCGGCAACGTGCACGAGATCGCCCAGCAGCTCGACCCGCGGTCACGAGTGGTCTACGTGGACGTCGACCCGGTGGCGGTGGCGCACAGCCGCGAGATCCTCGCCGGCAACGAGCAGGCCGCCGTGGTGCAGGAGGACCTGCGTCACCCGGAGGCGATCCTGACCCATCCGGACGTCCGCAAGCTGCTCGACCTGAGCCAACCGGTGGCCGTGATGGTCGTGGCCGTCCTGCACTTCGTCTCCGACGACGACCGACCGGCGGAACTGCTTGGGACGCTGCGGGACGCGTTGGCGCCCGGCAGCTATCTGGTGCTGTCGCAGGCCAGCGACGACGGGCGCAGCGAGGACGAACGCGCCGAGGCGGAGCGGGTCTACCGGCGCACCGACAGCCCGCTGTCGATACGCAGCCGCGCCGAACTGACCGCGCTCTTCGACGGTTTCGAGTTGCTCGACCCCGGCGTGGTCTGGGTGCCCGAGTGGCGACCGGACACTCCGGAGAGCGCGGAGGACGCCGAGCGCGCGGTCTTCATGGGCGGCGTCGGGCGCCTCGGTGACTGAGTCGCCGGTGGCGACGTCCCACCCGGGCACGTTCGCTCGGGCCTGGGCGAAGGCTGTCTCCGGCACCAGCTACCTACCGATGACCCAGGCCCAGTTGGAGTCCCTGCTGGACCGGCTCACCGGGCAACTGGCCGGCGCGTTGCTCACCGAGCCGTTCGACCTGCGTGCCGGGCACCGGGTCGGCGCCGAGTTGGTCGCCGCGCACATCGCCTCCGCCGAGGGGCTGGGTCGTACCGTCGAGGTCATCCAGCTCCGCCTGGTGCGCGACCTGGGGTTGGTGGCCGAGGACGTCGAGGACCGGATGGCCCGGCTGCTGGCGGCCGTGGCGACCGGCTACGCCCGCGCGCTGCGCGACCGGACGCTCGACGAGCAGGAGTCGATCCGGCGCGCCGCCATGCGGGCCCGCACACAGGCCGAGCGGGCGCTGCGGGCCAGCGAGGCCCGGTTCCGGCATCAGGCCACCCACGACCCACTCACCGGCCTGCCCAACCGGACGCTGTTCACCGAGCGGCTCACCGCCGCGCTCAACGAACCGGGCCGGGGCGCGCAGCGGGTCGGGGTGTGCTTCCTGGACCTGGACCGCTTCAAGGTGGTCAACGACACCCTGGGGCACCAGATCGGCGACCTGTTGCTGGCCACTGTGGCGGAGCGGCTGCGCAAAGCCATGGGTGAGCATCTGGTCGCCCGGCTCGGCGGCGACGAGTTCGTCATCCTGGTGGAACGCACCGCCGGCACCGACGACATGGTCGGGGTGGCCGAGACCGCGCTCGCCGCGGTACGCACACCGGCGCTCGTCGATGGGCACGAGCTACAGATTTCCGCGAGCATCGGCATCGTCGAGCGCCAGGTGGCCGGGGCCAACCCCACGGACCTGATGCGGGCCGCCGACAGCACCCTGCACTGGGCGAAGTCCGCCGGTGGGGCGCGCTGGGCGCTCTACGACGCCGAGCGCAACCAACGTGAACTGGCCCGCTACGCGCTCTCCGCGGCCATCCCGGCGGCCTTGGAGCGCGGCGAGTTCTACCTCGACTACCAGCCGCTGACCTCACTCCGCGATGGCAGCCTGGTCGGCGTGGAGGCGCTGGTCCGCTGGCGGCACCCCGAGTTGGGGGTGCTGCGTCCGGACAGCTTCATCGGGTTGGCCGAGGAGACCGGCCTGATCATCCAGTTGGGCGGTTGGGTGCTGGCCGAGGCCTGCCGTGAGGCCGAGGCGTGGTCGGCCGGGGGCGTCGCCGCCCCGTTCGTCAGCGTCAACCTGGCGGTACGGCAGGTCCACCGGCCCGGGTTGGTGCAGGAGGTCCGTGCCCTTCTGCGGCAGACCGGCCTGCCACCGGAGCGACTCCAACTGGAGATCACCGAGAGCACGATGATGAGCACCGCCGAGGAGCCGGTCCGCGCCCTGCGCGTCCTCGCCGACCTCGGCGTACGCATCGCCATCGACGACTTCGGCACCGGCTACAGCAACCTGGCGTACCTGCGGGACCTGCCGGTGACCGAGCTGAAGGTGGCCGGCGAGTTCGTGGCCGGCCTGCGGTCGCCCTCCGTCGGCCGCACCGACGAGCGGATCCTCGCCTCCCTGGTCTCGCTGGCGCACGCGCTGGACCTGACGGTCACCGCCGAAGGGGTGGAGACCGCCGGGCAGGCCGAGCGGCTACGCGCGATCGGCTGCGACGCCGCCCAGGGCTGGCACTTCGGTCGCCCGGCCCCCGCCGATCGCATCCTGGCCCGCATCCGCTGACCCTCGGGCCCGCCCGGGGGTCGAGCGGACGACGCGAGCGGACAGCGCGGGGCCGGATACTCCGTTGAGCGTGATGCCTGTGAGTCATCTTGACGACTCACAGGCATCACGCTGATCCCGGCAAGGCACGGCAGGTCGCCGAGACACGCCTCCTCGAGCCAACCCCACCGCCGTGGTAGACGGCGTCTACGGTTGCTGGTAGACACTGTCTATGGGCGCGGACGAGACGGGGCTACGAGGGCGGCTGGTGGCTGCCGGGGTGGATCTGGTGCTGCGCGAGGGCCAGTCGGCGGTCTCACTGCGGGAGATCGCCCGCCGCGCCGGCGTCTCACATGGCGCACCGCGCCGCTACTTCCCCACCCACGTCGACCTGCTCTCCGCCATTGCCCGGGAGGGCTTCGCCGACCTCACCGCCCGGGTCGAGCAGACGATGCGCGACGTCGACGCCGACCCGCGTACCCGATTGACCGCGCTGGCCCGGACGTACCTGGACTTCGCGGCGGCCCACCGCGGCATGTTCGAGCTGATGTTCCGTCACGACCTGCTGGACAGCGGCCGGCTGCGGCTCCGCGAGACGAGCCTGCCGCTGTTCGCCATCCTGGCCGACCTGGTGGCGCGGGCGCGCCGGCCCACCGACGCCCCCGCGGCGGTGCTCGCCGGCGCGCTCTGGGCGAACCTGCACGGCATCGCCCAACTCTGGGCCTGGGGTAGCCTGCCGCTCGCCACCGGGGCCACCGACGACGACGCCCTGCTGCGCGCCGCGTTGGAGGCCCACCTCGGCCCGGCACCCGACTGAAACTCGACCCCGGAGGACACGTGCCCCTGCTGTACGACGTCACCAAGCTGACCGTCGGTACCGCGCTGCGGTTTGGCTGGCGACCCCGTGTGGAGGGGCTGGAGCATCTGCCCCGAGACGGCGGCGCGATCCTCGCCGGCAATCACCTCTCCGTGGCCGACGAGTTGTTTCTCGTCGCCTCGACACCCCGACACGTCACCTTCTGGGCGAAGGTCGAGTACTTCAACGGTCGGGGTCCGGGCGGCTGGCTCAACCGGCGGATCGTCGCCGGCATGGGCGCCATCCCCGTCGACCGCGCCGACGGCCGGGCCGCCCTGCGCGCCCTCGACGCCGCCATACCGGTGCTGCGCGCCGGCGGCCTGGTCGCCGTCTACCCGGAGGGCACCCGCTCCCCGGACGGGCGGCTCTACCGGGGCCGGGTCGGGATGACCCGGCTGGCCCGCGACGCCGGGGTGCCGATCATCCCGGTCGGCGTGACCGGCACCGCCGAAGTGCTGCCGGTCGACGCGCGGCTGCCCCGTCGACACCCGATCACCCTGCGGTTCGGCCCGCCGATCCCGGTCGCCGAACGGATCAACGGGCCGCGCGACATCCGGACGGTCACCGACGAGGTGATGGCGGCGATCCAGAAACTCACCGGCCAGGAGTACGTGCCGCGCTACGCGCCCACCCGGGAGAGCTGAACGTGGGCGGCGATCAGCCGTCGAGCAGCGCCGTCATGCGTTCCGCCTGCGCCTCCCAGCGCCACTCCCGTTCGACCCACGCCCGGCCGGCCGCGCCCAGTTGGCGGGCCAGGTCCCGGTCGGCGAGCAGCCGGGCGACCCGGTCGGCGAGCTGGGCGACGTCCCGGCCGCGTACCACGTAGCCGGTCTCCCCCTCGCGGACCGCGTCCGGTGCGCCCCCGGAGTCACCGGCCACCACCGGTAGGCCGGTCGCGGATGCCTCCAGGTAGACGATGCCCAGCCCCTCGACGTCGAGGCCACGGTTGCGGGTGCGGCACGGCATCGCGTAGACGTCACCGGCCGCGTAGTGCGCCGGCAACTCGACCGACGGCACCGTGCCGGTGAACACCACGTCCCGTTCCACACCGGTCTGGCGGGCCAGTTTCTCCAGGGTCGCCCGGTACGGCCCGCCACCGACGATCAGCAGCGCCGCGTCGGGCACCCGGCGGCGAATCTCCGGTAGGGCCCGGATCAGCGTGTCCTGACCCTTGCGCGGCACCAGCCGGGACACACAGACGACCACCGGCCGGTCGGTCAACCCGAGTCGGGCCCGGACCTGTTCACCGTCCACGGTCGGGTGGTAGGTGTCCACGTCGACCCCGGGCGCGAGGCGGCGCAGCTCGGTCACCCCGTCCAGTACGCGGGCCAACCGGCTACGGGTGTACTCGCCGAGGTAGGTGGTCACGTCCACACCCCGACCGATGCGCCGCAACGCCGGCCGGGCGGCCGGCACCGCCGCCCAACCGACCTCGTGACCGTGGGTCTGGGCCACCACCCGGCGGATGCCGGCCCGTCGCCGCAGGCCGGCCGCGAGCAGCCCCAACGGGGCCGCCGCGCCGAACCACACAGTGTCGCAGTCGTACGCGCGAGCCAACCGGGCCGCCCGGCGGGCGATCAACGGGGTGGGCAGCAGCACCCGGGTGCGCTCCCGGATCACCTCGAACGGCTGGTCGGCGTCGAACTTCGCGGCCCCGCGCCAGCTCGACGCGTAGACGACCACCGAGCCGGCCGGTTGACGGACCGCGAGATTGTGCACGAAGGACTGGATCCCACCCGGGCGGGGCGGAAAGTCGTTGGTGATCAGCAGGGTGCGGTTCATCGGCCGGCCTCCCGGGCGTACGCGCGGGCGGCGGCCATCCGCTCCACGGTGGACGGATGCGAGGCCGAGTAGAGGTATTCCCAGCGGGGCGGGTCGGGATCGCCGAGGTTGACCGAGCCGAGCCGGCGCTGCATCGACTCGAAGGACTCCGGGTCGTCGGTGAGCGCGAGCGCGTGCGCGTCGGCCCGCGCCTCCACCCGTCGGGACATCAGCGCCTGGACCGGAGCGGCGACCAGCCCGGCGACCGTGACCAGGGCGACCAGCAGCGGGAACGCTCTCGGTTGGGCTACCGAGTCGACACCGGCCAGCCGCAGCAACGGCCCCCACGAGCCGAGCAGGTAGAGCGCCACCACGGCCGCCGCGGCACCCAGCGCCCCGGTCAGCGTGCCGGCCGCCACGTCGGAGTCCTTCGCGTGCCCCAACTCGTGCGCCACGACCGCGGTCACCTCGGCCGGGGTCGCCTCGCGCAGCAGCGTGTCGTAGACGACCACCCGCCGCGTCGGCCCGAGACCGGAGACATACGCGTTGACCGCCCTGGTGCGGCGGGAGGCATCGGCGACCAGCACGTCACGCACCGGCACGCCGTCGCGGGCGGCCATGCTCATCAGCTCGGTGCGCAGCGGGCCCTGCTCCATCGGTGTGAACCTGTTGAACACCGGCTCCACCAGCACCGGCAGCACGAACGACAGCAGCACCACCAGCACCGCGGCGCCGGCCGCGCCGAACGCCCACCACCAGCGTGGCGCGAGTCGGATGACCGCGTAGAAGCCGAACAGCGCCACCGCGCCGATCACCGCGCTGACCGCGTACGACTTGAGCAGGTCGACAGCCCAGCCGCTCCAGCCGTTGGTGCTCAACCCGTAGCGGGTGAGCACGCTCTGCCGCCAGGCGGCGAACGGGAGCGTCACCAGGTCGGCGACGAGCACCACCGCCAGCCCGCCGAGCACCGCCTGCGCGGCCCAGTGCCCGCCGAACGGCCGGCCCACCAGCTCGACCAGGCGGCTGCCCAGCGGGGTCAACCCGAGCGCGAGGGCGATCAGCAGCCCAACGGCGAGCGCGGCATAGCCGCCGGGGCGCAGCGCGGACCGGAACTCCCGACCCTTGGCCACCTGCTCGGCCGGCAGGTCACCGAGCGCGGCGAGCTGGTCGGCCCGGGGCGCCGGCGGGCGGTGCCACGGGATGAGCAGCGCGGCCAGCACGACCAGGGCGACGGTCAGCCCGGCCAGGGCCACAAGCGCCCAGCCGCGCGGGGTCACCGCGTCACCGCCCGTTGTTCCCCGCTCATCGCACCGCTCCTCCCGCCGTGACCGCTCATCCTATGGCCCGCGAAAAGCCCGCTTCCGGGCACGGTGTCGCGCTCAGGCGACGCGGCGGGTGGCACGACGGCGAGCCGCCTCCGGGCGCGCCGGCGCGGTCAGCACCTCCACGTCGAAGCCGGCCCGTGCGAACACCTCGATGGCCTCGACCTCGGCGGCGACCAGCCCGGCCGCCGGGGACGTCTCGTCGAACAGGGCGGTCAGCGGGCAGCCGGAACAGCCGTCGGCCCGCTTCGCGCACCCGTCGCAGTCGATGAGCATCACACCTCCTGATCGGCTCTCGGTGCTCGGTCGACGCCCTTTCGTCGCCGACCGAGCACCGTCGGTGACATCGACACTAACCACCGGGTACGACAGGAACCCCGTCCGACCGCCCGTTTCAGGGCTAGATCCACTCCAGATCAGCGAAATCGGGGTATCCCACTCGGCCGGACACCACGACATCAAGGAACTCGTGTCGATCATGGCGCTGGCGGCGGCTGGGCCATGCCGTCGAAAGCCCTCCCACGGGACCGCAGGCGCCGCTGAACACCTCCGCGGGGGGGGGGGGGGGGGGGGGGTCAGGAGCGGGCGAGCCGCCGCAGCAGCGAGTCCGCGCCCAGCGGGTACGCCCCGTGCCGGCGTACCCCGTCGGCGACCTCGCGGTCCGACGAGACCACGACCACCGGCCGGCCTGCCGGCTCGGCGCGGACCAGCCGCCGGATCAGCTCGTCGGCGGTCTCGCCCTTGCGGGAGAAGAGCACCCGCACGCCGCGCGGCGCGGGCGGCAGCCCGTGCATCCGCTCGGCGCCGTCGAAGACGACTGTGACCTCGTCGCCGGTCTGCGCGGCGATCCCGCCCAGCCCGGTGATGAGGCGTTTGCGTTGCTGTTCCAGGGACATCTCACCGAAGCCACGCTTGGTGACGTTGTAGCCGTCGACCACGAGGTGCGCCCGGGGCAGGGCGAGTAGTTGGTCGAGCCGGGCCGGGTCGTCGGTGTCGCGGGCGCGGGCGGCGGGGCCGGCCGGGGCGGTGCCCGGCCGTTCGGCGAACGCGTCGGCGACGAAGTCGGCGGGGAGTTTGTCCACCGGGTCGAGCGCCAGCTCCCGGCGCAGCCCGACGGCGGCCTGACCGATGGTCTCCAGGAGCAGCCAGAGCCGGGCGTCGTCGACCGAACGCGCCTCCTTGGCGCTGGCCCGGGCCACCCCGGCGGAGGCCTCGGCCTCGGCCAGCCGGGCGCGGGCGCGGCGCAGCTCGGCGTCCACGTCGGCGCTGGCGCGTGCGGCCCGGCCGCGCTCGGTGGCCAGCAGCTCGGTGGCCTTCCGTTCGCGGGCCTGGGTCTCCCGCAGGGTACGGGCGGTCTGCCGGGACTCCTCGCGGAGCTGACCCAGCTCCTCGCGGACGCGGGCCAGCTCGTCGCGGAGCTTCTCTGCCTCCACCCGGGCTACCGCGCGGTCGTGCTCGGCCCGGGTGGCCCGCTGCTCGGCCTCGCGGACCAACTCGGCGACGACGGCGCTGTCCGCCTCGGCGCGCACGGCGGCGCCGCTGGCGTCGATCAGCTCCCGCCAGCCACGGGGCCGGGCCAGGTAGGCCAGCGCGGCCACCTCGACCGGGTCGGCGGCGGCCGGCGCGGTGCCCTCGACCACTGCCGCACCGAGGTCACCGGCGTCGGTCAGGACCCGCGCGGTGACCCGCTGCCGGAACAGCGGGTCGGCGGTGAGCTGGGCGGCGATGACCGGCGCGCCGAGCCGGGCACGCCGGTTGGGGGCGAACTTGGCCACCCGGCGCAACGGCACGGGGACCTCGTCGGGAGGGAGGGTGGGCAGCACCGCCGCGGTGAGCGTCACGATCCGTTGCCGGACCGGCTCGGGCAGGGTCGGCTCCAACTCGGGCAGGGTCGGCGCCGGCTCGGCGCCGGGGTCGTCGCCCGTCGTTGTCGGGGCCGATGCGCCAGACGTGTCGTTGACTACGTTGTCGTCCGGGTTGCCCAGAGCACCGTCGAGCGCGACCGTGTCCTCCTGCGGGAGGTGGTCGTCGTACGGCTCGGTGAGGGGCATGTGGCAAGTCTCCCACCGCGACCGGGCCCACCGCCCGGTGAGTGAGCCGATCTCTCATCCTAGCCCCATGGTGACGGATGGGACGGCTGCGACGGGAGTGTCGGACCGTGGCGCTAGCGTGCCGCCGATGGCACAGGCGGAGTACGTCCAGGAGTCACTGGCCGGTCTCGACCCGGCGGTGGGCGGGGTGGACCCGGCGCTGCCGCTCTACGCGACGACCTTCGTGGTGGTCGACCTGGAGACCACCGGCGGGGCACCGGACGGCGGCGGCATCACCGAGATCGGCGCGGTCAAGGTGCGCGGTGGCGAGCAGTTGGGGGTGTTGGCGACCCTGGTCAACCCCGGGCAGCCGATTCCGCCCTTCATCACCGTGCTGACCGGCATCACCCAGGCCATGCTGGTGCCGGCGCCACCGATCGAGCAGGTGCTGCCGAGCTTCCTGGAGTTCATCGACGACGCGGTGCTGGTGGCCCACAACGCCCCGTACGACGTGGGCTTCCTCAAGGCCGCCTGCGCGAAGCTCGGCTACCGCTGGCCCAACCCCCGGGTACTGGACACGGCCGCGCTCGCCCGCCGGGTGCTGACCCGCGACGAGGTGCCCAACCGCAAGCTGGGCACCCTGGCCGCCTACTTCCGCACCGCCACCCAGCCCACGCACCGGGCGCTGGACGACGCGAAGGCCACAGTCGACGTGCTGCACGGGCTGATCGGTCGGCTCGGCGGGCACCGGGTGGACACTGTCGGCGACGCCATCGAGTTCGCCCGCGCGGTCACCCCTACCCAGCGCCGCAAGCGGCACCTGGCCGAGGGGCTGCCCAGGGTCCCCGGGGTCTACATCTTCCGGGCCGCCGACGACCGGCCGCTCTACGTGGGCACCTCCGTCGACATCGCCACCCGGGTGCGCAGCTACTTCACCGCCGGCGAGAAGCGCGCCCGGATCTCCGAGATGCTGGGCGCGGCCGAACGGGTCGAGGCGGTGGAGTGCGCCCACTCGTTGGAGGCGGAGGTCCGTGAGCTGCGGTTGATCGCCGCCCACGCCCCGCCGTACAACCGCCGGTCCAAATACCCGGAACGGATGGTCTGGCTGAAGCTGACCGACGGTCCGTACCCTCGGCTGTCGATCGTCCGCGATCTCTCCCCCACGGACACCGCGTACCTCGGGCCGTTCACCTCCCGGCGCGCCGCCGAGCTGGCCGCCGCCGGTTTCCACGACGCGGTGCCGCTGCGCCAGTGCACGCACCGGCTCTCGCTGCGCACCGTCACGCCGGCCTGCGCGCTGGCCGAGCTGGGTCGCTGCCCGGCGCCCTGCGAGCACAAGATCACCCCCGAGGAGTACGACGACAGCGCCGCCGCGCCCTTCCGCACCGCGACGGCCAGCGACCCCCAGCCGGTGGTGGACGCGCTCCTCGCGCGGATCGACGCGCTCTCCCGCGACCAGCGCTACGAGGAGGCCGCCGTGGTGCGGTCCCGGCTGGCCGCCGTGCTGCGGGCCACCGTGCGGATGCAGCGGCTGGCCGCGCTGACCGGGATCGTCGAGCTGGCCGCGGCCCGGCCGGCCGCCCGGGGCGGCTGGGAGTTGGCGCTGGTCCGGCACGGCCGGCTGGCCGGCGCGGGGGTGTCCCCGCCGGGCGTACACCCGCGTCCCACGTTGACCACGATCCGGGCCACCGCGGAGACGGTGTCGGGCGGGCACGGTCCGGTGCCGGCCGCCACCGCCGAGGAGTCCGAGCGGATCCTGTCCTGGTTGGAGCGACCGGAGACCCGACTCGTCGAAATGTCCTCCGGTTGGTCCTCTCCGGCGAGTGGCGCGGGTCGGTTCCGTGACCTGCTGGCGAAGGCCGAGGGCGGCGCGTCCCACCAACTCTCGACCGAACGCTCATGACCAACTGACCGATCGGACTACGTCGGCTCGCTTAGGCTGTTAGAGAAGTGCAGTCCTGCCCGATTCGTGGGCCTGCTCCCGCCGCCGGGGTTCCGGCGACGCGGAGCCGGGGTGAGGAGGTGTCCCTCGTGGACGTCGACGCCGGACACGGCGCCGCCCTGGGGGGCGCCCTGCCGACACAGCCAGGTGAGCTGCCGCTCGCCCGCCGGCTACGGTCGTTGCTCAGTTGGCCGACCACCGACTCCGACCCGGTCACCCAGCTGGTCCGCACCCACCGGGGCATCCACGCCGGCACCGACCCCGCGGTGCTGCGCCGTGCCTACACGATCGCGGAGAACATGCACCGCGGGCAGTTCCGCAAGAGCGGGGAACCGTACATCACCCATCCCCTCGCGGTGGCGCAGATCTGCGCCGAGCTGGGAATGGACGCCACCACCCTGGTCGCGGCGCTGCTGCACGACACCGTGGAGGACACCCGCTACACCCTCCAGGCGCTCTCCGAGGATTTCGGCGGCGAGGTGGCCCACCTGGTCGACGGGGTGACCAAGTTCGACAAGGCGTTCTACGGCAAGGCCGCCGAGGCGGAGACGATCCGCAAGATGATCGTCGCGGCCGCCAAGGACGTCCGGGTGCTGATCATCAAGCTCGCCGACCGGCTGCACAACATGCGCACGCTCGGGGTGCGCTCCGCGTCGTCGCGGGAACGGATCGCCCGCAAGACCCAGGAGGTGCTGGTCCCACTCTGTGACCGGCTGGGCATCCAGACCCTCAAGCGCGAGCTGGACGACGTGGTGCTGCTGCACCTTGAGCCCGACGAGCATGCCCGACTGGCCCGGCACGTGCACGACCGGCCGGGCTGGGACTCGTACCTCGACTCGGTGGTCACCCAAGCCCGGGTGGCGCTGCGCCGCAGCCGGGTCGACGCCGAGGTGAGCCCTCGTCCCCGGCACCTCTACTCGATCTGGAAGGACACCATCGCCGGCGGCCACACGGCCCCGTACGACCTGCCCCGCATCGTGGTGGTGGTCGACGGCCCGGCCACCGACTGTTACGCCGCGCTCGGCGCGATCCACGGCACCTGGCGACCGGTGGCCGGCCGTTTCAAGGACTTCATCGCGTCACCGAAGAACAACCTCTACCGCTCGCTGCACACAAGCGTCTGCGGCCCGCAGGACCGCACTGTGGAGGTGCTGATCCGCACCCAGGAGATGCACCGCTCGGCCGAGTACGGCATCGCCGCCGACTTCCGTTTCCCCCGCTCGGGCAGCAGCAGCGCCGCGGCCCGCGCCGAGCAGTTGGACTGGCTGCGCCGGGTGCTCGACTGGGAGCCGGACGCCGCCGACCCGGCACAGTTCCTCGAGTCGCTACGCTGCGACCTCGCCGAGGGGCAGATCCAGGTCTTCTCCGACGGGCGGCAGGTCGTGCTGCCCGCCGGTGCCACACCTGTCGACCTGGCGTACGAGCTGGGCAACGACCGGGGCGACCGCTGCCTCGCCGCACGCATCAACGGTCGGCTGGCCCCGCTCAGCTCCGAGCTGGACGAGGGCGACGTGGTGGAGATCTTCACCGAGAACGACGGCGACAACGGCTTCGAGGCAGGTGTGGCGCCGCGCGGTCCCCGCCGGGAGTGGCTGACCTTCGTCAAGTCGCCGCACGCGCAGATGCAGATCAACAGGTGGTTCGCCGAGCACACCGAGCCGGGCATCACGATCAGCGACAAGGTGCGCCTCGGTCGGGCCACCATCGGGCTCGCCCTGCGCCAGCACAACCGGGGCCTCGCCAGTGACCTGCCACTGCTGCGCCTCTCCGAGGAGTTGGGCTACCCCGACCTGGAGACCCTGCTGGTCGCGGTCTTCGACCGGGTGATCGAACCGGACACCGTGGTCCGCCAGCTCATCGACCTGGTCGACCATCGACAGTGACCCTGGCGGCCCAGCGCGTCCGAGGGACATTCGCGACCACTAGCCTGGAGCCATGATCCCCCGTTCCCGCGCAACCGGTCGGGCCGTCTTCTACCAGGCTTTCTACCGGCTGCCGCTGCCGGTGCGTCGGCGCCTGGTCAAGCTGGCGATGCCCAAGTACATCGTCGGCGCGGTCACCCTGGTCCGCGATTCCGAGGCGACGGGCGCGGGCCGGCTGCTGATGCTGCGCCAACCGCCAGGCAAGGGCTGGTCGCTGCCCGCCGGTCTCCTGGATCGGGGCGAGCCCCCGGTGGTGGGTGCGGCCCGCGAGCTGTTCGAGGAATCCGGCGTCCGACTCCCCCCGTCCCGGTTACGCCCGGCGGTGCCGAACGCGATCGTGCACGCCAAGGGCTGGGTGGACATGGTCTTCGAGACCGAGGTGCCCGCGTCCGACACCAAGCTGGCGGTCGACGGCGCGGAGGTCTTCGAGGCCGCGTGGCACCCCCTGGACGACCTGCCCAAGCTGACCTGGCCGACCGCCCGGCTGCTCGCCTACTACGACATCGGGCCGCTGGCCGGGCAGTTCCCGCCCCCGATCCCCGACGACCTGCCATGACCGACGGGGCCTCCGCGCCGGCCGAGTTGTGCGCGGTGGTGCTCGCCGCCGGCGAGGGCACCCGGTTGCGCCCGCTCACCGAACGGGTGCCCAAGGCGCTCTGCCCGGTCGGCAACGTGCCCCTGCTGGATCGGGCGTTGGCGCGGCTGGCCGGCCTGGGGCTGACCGGTCCCGACCGGGTCGCAGTGAACGCCTGCTACCTCGGCGACCAGGTGGTGGCGCACGTCGGTGACCGCGCGCACCTGTCGGTGGAGCCGGGCGACCCGCTGGGCACCGCGGGTGGGGTGGCCAACCTGCGGGACTGGATCGACGGACGGCCGGTGCTGGTCGGCAACGCCGACGCGTACCTCGCCGACCCGGCTGCTCCCCCGGGCCCGGACGTGGCCGCCCTGCTCGACGGCTGGGACGGGCGAAGCGTACGCCTGCTCGGCCAGCCGGCCGCGGACCCGGCGGCGCCGGGAACCTTCGCCGGGCACTGCTTCACCGGCTTCTCGCTGCTGCCGTGGCGGCTGGTCCGGGACCTGCCGGTCGTCTTCTCGGACCTGGTCCGCGCCGTGTGGCGGCCGGCCGAGGCCGCGGGCGCCCTGACGGTGGCGCCCTACCCGGGCACCTTCTTCGACACCGGCACCCCGGCCGACTACCTGGCGGCCAACCTGCACGCCGCGTCCGGGGGCACTCTCGTCGAGGAGTCCGCGACGGTGACCGGCCGTTGCGTGGAGTCGGTCGTCGGCGCGGGGGCGCGGGTGGACGGCGACGTGTTCCGCACTGTGGTGTGGCCGGGCGCGACAGTACGCGCCGGCGAGCGGTTGCGGAACGTGATCCGGGCCGGGAACGACCTGACCGTGCCCTGCCCCGCCCAGGGCTGAGCCCCGTCGGCTCCCGCCTCCGGTCTCGGGCCGAAACATCTAGCATGGGCGACGACGCCGACGAACGGAGAAATGCCCCGTGATCACCGCGATCGTGCTGATCGACTGCGCCACCGATGCGATCCCCGAGGTGGCGGAGAACCTGGCCAACCTTCCCGGTGTCAGCGAGGTCTACTCGGTGGCCGGGCACGTCGACCTCATCGCCATCGTCCGGGTCCGCGAGTTCGACCAGATCGCCCAGGTCATCGCAGGCAGCATCTCCAAGGTCCCGGGCGTGCTCAACACCGAGTCGCACATCGCCTTCCGGGCGTACTCCCAGCACGACCTGGAGGAGGCGTTCGCGATCGGCCTGGCCAGCGCCGACTGACCCGCCCGCCGTTTCGGGGTCCGTGCCGGCCCCACGGCGGCGCCTGACGCGCACAGGGCGGCCGGTCCACCACGTGGGTGGACCGGCCGTCTGCTGTGGCTACGTCAGCTCTCGCTGGGAGCCGGCACCTCGGTGGTGCCGCCGCCCGGAGCCGGGGACTCGGTGCTGCCGCCGCCCGGAGCCGGCGACTCGGTGCCGGTGCCGCCCGGAGCCGGCGACTCAGTGCCGGTGCCGCCCGGGCTGGGCGTACCGCTGGCGCTGGTCTGCGGAACCGGGATGCCCAACTTGTTGGCGAGCGCCACCAACTCGTCGTAGTGCGTCTGCAGCGTCGGAAGCGCCGTCTGCGCCAACTGGACCACCGACTGCTCGGAGCCCTGCGAGATCTCCGTCTGGGTGGCCTGGATGGCCTGGACGTGACCGGCCAGCTCACTTGTCACCCAGAGCCGGTCGAACTCCGCGCCACTGGCGTTGTTCAGCTTGTCGATGACCGCCTGCTGATCGGCGCTGGGCTCGTTCGGCAGTTCCACCCCGAGCTGTGAAGCGGTCTGCTGCACCGTCTGGTCCAGCTGGGTGTGGTCGGTCTTCAGCATCGCGCCCAGGTCCTTGACCCCCTGGTCCTGACCCTTCTGCTGGGCCAGGTCACCAGCGGTGATCTCGAACAGGTTGACCTGGTGTACCGCCTGCAGGTACTGGGTGTCCTGCGTCGACGGCTGTGCCGCGGCCTGCGCGGCCGCAGCCGGCGCGACACCGACAAGTACCAGCGCGGCCAACAGGCCGAGGCGTTTGATACCCAACATGCTTCCCCCCCTTGAGACGTTGGACCGCACGGATACCCGGCTCACCGGGGTTATTCCTGCGATCGCCCGTCGCGCGGGGGTCGACCGGTCCCGCCGTGACCGTCCGACTCCTGGTCGGATGGGCGGGGGGTGTGGAAACGACGTGGCGCCCGCCGGAATCCGGCGGGCGCCACGTAACGGTGTGACTGGGCGGTCAGCGGCGGCTCTCGCCGCTGCCGATCTCCTCGCGCTCGGGTCGGGCCTCGACCGGCGGGTGCCCCGGCGAGACCGGCGCCTCGACCGGCCTCTCGATCGGGTAGAAGAAGCCCCGGATGGCCGGGCCGAGGGCCCCCAGCCGGTTCATCTTCTTGGGCACGACCCAGCCGACGTAGTCCAGCTGGCCGTGACCGTCCGCGTGCCCGTTGGACGCGCTGAGCGGCTGGTGCACCTCGACGAACCGGCCATCCGGCATGCGCCGGATGATGCCGGTCTCCACACCGTGGGCGAGCACCTCCCGGTCGTGCTGCTGCAGACCCAGGCAGAGCCGGTAGGTGACGTAGTACGCCAGTGGCGGGACCACCAGCAGGCCGATCCGGCCCGCCCAGGTCATCGCGTTCAAACTGATCTGGAACTTGTCCGCGATCACGTCGTTGGCGCCGGAGAGCGTCAGCACGATGTAGAACGAGACGGCCATGGCGCCGACGGCGGTCCGGGCCGGAGCATCCCGGGGACGCTCGAGCAGGTTGTGGCTCTTGCGGTCCTTGAGGTGCCGGGCTTCCAGGAACGGGTACATCGTCGACAGGCCCACCAGGATGCCCGGCAGCACGACAGTCGGCCAGAACAGCGGCGGGATGACGTACCCGTCGCCGATCGGGATGGGAATCTCCCAGGCCGGCATGAGTCGGGTCGACCCGTCGAGGAACATGACGTACCAGTCGGGCTGGCTGGCGGCCGAAACCACCCACGCCTCGTACGGGCCGAACAGCCAGATCGGGTTGATCTGGAACAGACCGCCCATCAGCGCGATGACGCCGAAGACGACCATGAAGAAGCCGCCCTGCTTCAGCGCGTACCGGGGGAACATCCGCTCGCCGACCACGTTGTTGTTGGTCCGGCCGGGGCCGGGCCACTGGGTGTGCTTCTGCTTGAAGACCAGGCCCAGGTGGACGCTGATCAGCGCGACCAGCAGACCCGGGATGAGCAGCACGTGGGCGATGAAGAACCGGCTGATGATGATCGTGCCCGGGAACTCGCCGCCGAAGACCGACGAGGTGACCCAGGAGCCGATCACCGGGATGGACAGCATGATCGCCGAGGCGATCCGCAGGCCGGTGCCGGAGAGGCCGTCGTCCGGCAGCGAGTAGCCGGTGAAGCCGGCCAGGAAGCCGACCCAGAACAGCAGCGAACCGATGATCCAGTTGGTCTCACGCGGCTTGCGGAAGGCGCCGGTGAAGAAGACCCGGAGCATGTGCACGACGATCGCGGCCATGAACAGCAGCGCCGCCCAGTGGTGCATCTGCCGCATCACCAGACCGCCGCGGACGTCGAACGAGATGTCCAGGCTGGAGGCGTACGCGGCGGACATCGGCGTGCCCTGCAACGGCGCGTAGCTGCCGTCGTAGACCACCTCGGTCATCGCCGGCTCGAAGAAGAAGGTGAGGAACACACCGGTCAACAGCAGCACGATGAACGAGAACAGCGCGATCTCGCCGAGCAGGAAGGACCAGTGGTCCGGGAAGACCTTGTTCAGTAGCTTGCGCAGCGGGGTGGCCACCGCGAAGCGGTCGTCCACTCCCACCGCCGCCTTGCCCGGCGTCGCCGCAAGGTCAAACTTTCGACGCTTCATGGCCGCTCCCAGAAATCAGGCCCGACGGTCTCGGTGTAGTCGGACTTCGCCACGAAGAAGCCCTCGGAGTCCACCTCGATCGGCAGCTGCGGCAGCCGCCGGCTGGCGGGGCCGAAGATGGGCCGGGCGTTGTCGGTGATCAGGAACTGGGACTGGTGGCACGGGCAGAGCAGCCGGTTGGTCTGCTGCTCGTACAGGCTGGCCGGGCATCCCGCGTGCGTGCAGATCTTGGAGAACGCCGCGTAGTTGCCCCACATGTAGTCACCGTGGCCGACCCGCTCGTTGGCCCGGCGCGACTCCTGCGCGTCGGAGTCGCGGAGGTGGATCAGCAGCGTCGGCGAGTCGGCGTGCTTGTTGCTCACGCCGTGGTCGATGCCGGGGAAGACGGTCAGCTGCCCACCGGTGCTGATGTCCGCCGGGCGGATCGGCCGGCCGTCCTCGCGGACCAGGCGGATCCGCTGGCCGCCCTCGGGCATGGCGAACCCGGTGGTGAACATCTGGTTGTTCTTGTGCGGCTGCGAGATCAGCCCGCCGACCAGCGGTGCCGCGGCGACCGCGGCGACCGGCGCGAGACCGGCCAGCAGCGAGATGCCGAGCAGCGGGCGACGCTTCACGCCCAGCTCGTCCGCCATGTAGAGCATGGTCTGGCCGGTGATCGTGCGGCCTTCGGAGTCCACCTGGCCCTCGTGCCGGTCCTGGATCGAGACCTCCTTGGGCAGCAACTTCTTGCCCCAGGTCAGGATGCCGAAGCCGACGGCGAGCAGCGCCACGCCGAGGGTGAAGCCGAGCAGCGGGGTGTAGAACTTGTCGCCACCCCGGCCCGCCTCGTACTGCCACGGCCACCAGATGTAGATGGCCAGGAAGGCGGTCGCGGCCAGGCCGGTGATCAGGAAGAAGCCGGCGACCACCCGGGTCAGCCGACGCTCCGCCTTGGTGCCCGGCAGCACCTGCGGCTCGTAGTGGACGATCTCGATGTCGTCCCTGCGCGCGCCCTCACGAACGATGTCGAACCGGGTCAGCTTGGGGTCGTTCACGTCGAGCGGCTCCTGACCCTGCGGGGCCGGGTGCTCGGTGTGGGTGCTCATGCCGTCACCTCGCTACGGGTGGCGCCGAGCGGCACCACGGCACTGAATCGGATGCCCTGCTCGATCACGACTTACCCGCAATCCACAGGCTAGCGAAGACGAGCGCCACGATGCCAACCAGGAAGATCGCCAGGCCCTCGGTGGACGGGCCGTACCGCCCGAGGTTCAACCCGCCCGGGTCCTGGTCGTGCTTCAGCGTCTCCTGGATGTAGGCGATGATGTCGGCCTTCTGCTCCGGCCGGAGCTGGTTGTCGCCGAACACCGGCATGTTCTGCGGGCCGCTCAACATCGCCGCGTAGATCTGGCGGTCGGTCGCGGGGTGCAGGCTCGGGGCGAACTTGCCCGAGGAGAGCGCGCCGCCACCGCCACCGAAGGCGTGGCACTGCGAGCAGTTGATCCGGAACAGCTCGCCGCCGGACGCGATGTTGCCGTCCTCGCGGAGGTCGTCGCCCTCGGGCACGACCGGGCCGCCGCCCAGCTCCTGGATGTACTGCGCCAGTTGGCGGGTCTGCTCGTCGGTGAAGACCGGGGGCTTGCGGTGCGCCTGGGCCTCCTGGCGGGCCAGCGGCATCCGCCCGGAGCTGACCTGGAACTCGACAGATGCCGCGCCGACGCCGATCAGGCTCGGCCCGCGGCCCTCGACACCCTGGGCGTTGCGGCCGTGGCAGGTCACGCAGCTCACGTCGAACAGCGCCTTGCCCTCTGCGGCGGCGCCGGTCAGCTGCGGGTTGTCCTGCGCCTGGGCGCCCGGAGCGAAGACGGTGTATGCGCCGCCGGCGAGCATCAGCGCGGCGATCAGCCGGACCGCGGCGCCCAGCCGGCGGCGGCCCCTGCTGCGCGCGGCGGGCCGCTCACGCAACCGCGCGAGCAGACCGCGTCGGCGGTCGTTGTCAGAAGTCATGAGCGGTGTCCTTAACCGGTTGGACCTGTCTCAGGGGACGGAGCAGCAGCGCGGAATGTGACGCGCAAGATCACTGGAGCCAGTAGATCATGGCGTACAGCCCGATCCACACGACGTCGACGAAGTGCCAGTAGTACGACACGACGATCGCCGACGTCGCCTGCGCCGGAGTGAACCGGCCCATGGTCGTACGGACCATGAAGATGATGAAGGCGATCAGACCGCCGGTCACGTGCAGGCCGTGGAAGCCGGTGGTCAGGTAGAACACCGACCCGTACCCGTCTCCGTTGATCTTGATGCCGTCCTCGACCAGGTGCCGGTACTCGTTCAGCTGACCGAGGACGAAGATCAGGCCCATCACGAAGGTGACGGTGAACCAGCGCCGCAGCGCGTGCACGTCACCCTTCTCCGCCGCGAAGACGCCGAGCTGGCACGTCACCGAGGACAGCACCAGGATCACCGTGAAGGTGGTCGCGTACGGGATGTTCAGCGCCTCGGTGTGCTTCTCCCACTGCTCCGGCGCAGCCGCGCGGATCGAGAAGTACATCGCGAACAGCGCCGCGAAGAACATGAGTTCGCTGGAGAGCCACACGATCGTCCCGACGCTGACCATGTTCGGTCGGGTCAGAGAGTGGATCCGGCTCTTGTCAATGGCTGGGGCCGCAGTCACGCCGTCATTATTGCCCCTGACCGGGGCCGGCGATCAGCGGGGTGGCAAACCTGCGCCTTCCGTGGCCCGGCCGTCAAGGTCCGGTTCGCCTGGCCTAGCCTGAAAAGCGTGCTGCACGTCGATCCGATCTTCGCCGCCACCTCGGCCCCGCCGCCGTTCACCGTCGGCGCGGTGCTGACCGAGACCCGGCTGGACAGCTGGCTGGCCCTCGGCCTGGTGCTCGCCGCCGGCCTGTACCTCTACGGGGTGTACCGGCTGCGACTGCGGGGCGACCGCTGGCCGATCGCCCGTACCGTGTTCTTCCTCGGCCCCGGGCTGGGCGGCATCGCGCTGGTCACGGTCAGCGGGCTGCACGCCTACGACACCGCGCTGCTGTCGGTGCACATGGTCCAGCACATGGTGCTCGCCATGGTGGCGCCGATCTTCCTGGCGCTGGGCGCGCCGATGACGCTGGCTCTGCGCACCCTGCCGGCCAGCCCACGCAAGCGCCTCCTGGCGATCGTGCACAGTCGGGTCGCCCGGGTCTACAGCTTCCCGCTCGTGGCGTTCGCCATCTTCGTGGTCAACCCGTTCGCGCTGTACTTCAGTGATCTCTACCGCTACACCCTGGAACACGCTTGGGCGCACGAGCTGATGCACGCTCACTTCATCATGACCGGCTGCGTGTTCTTCTGGCCGCTACTCGGCCTCGACCCGCTGCCCGGCCGCTGGCCGTACCCGGCGCGCGCGCTGCTGATGCTGCTCTCCGTGCCGTTCCACACCGTGCTCGGGCTCACCGTGATGCAGAGCACCACGCTTCTCGGCGGCGACTGGTATCCATCGCTCAACCTGAGCTGGGCCGACCCCAAGGCCGACCAGGTGGTCGCCGGCGGCATCCTCTGGGCCGGCGGCGAGTTCGTCAGTGTGACCATGCTCGCGGTGCTGGTCGTGCAGTGGGTCAAGCAGTCCGAGCGGGAGGCCCGCCGGGTGGACCGCGAGCTGGACCGTCAGGAGGCCCGCGAGCGCGCCGCCGACGCCGCGCCCGCCTGAGCTGCCCGGACGGTACGCCCCGACCCGCGACCCGGGCGGGATGTCGGCTACGTCACGCCGACCGGTACGATCTGCGAGCAGCTACGAGGTGGGAGTCAGTGCAGCCATGAGCGATCGTCTGTGCACCGTCTTGCTCTACAGCGACGACCCGCAGGTCCGTGATCGGATGCGGATGGCCGTCGGCACCCGGCCCGCGCCCGGTCTGCAGATCGAGTTCGTCGACGCGTCGACCTACGCGGAGACCATCCGGCTGGTCGACGACTACGAGATCGACCTGCTGCTGCTCGACGGTGAGGCGAGCCCGGGCGGCGGCATCGGCATCGCCCGGCAGATCAAGGACGACCGGGACGACGCTCCCCCGACCTGCCTGGTGATCGCCCGCGCCGCCGACCGATGGCTCGCCGCGTACGCCGAGGTCGACGCGACGCTCGTGCACCCGCTCGACCCGGTGACCACCGGCGGCACGGTGGCCGAGCTGCTGCGGACGCACGCACCCGCCTGACGTCCCACGCTCCTCCGGCACCCCCCATGGCGCCGGATCTCCTCGGCGCCGGTTCCAGCCCACCCGCACTTCGCATGCTCGGGAGGCCCGCCATGGGCGATCGGACCTGGCCGCACCTGCTCAACGCGCTGCTGCGCGGTGACGAACTCTCCACCGCCGACACCGCCTGGGCGATGGACGAGATCATGACCGGCTCGGCGAGCGCGGCACAGATCGCCGCGTTCGCCGTGGCGCTGCGGGCCAAGGGGGAAACCCCCGCGGAACTGGCCGGCCTGGTGGAGGCGATGCTGGGTCGCGCGGTCCCGGTGGCGCTCCCCGAGGAGCTGCGCCGCACTGCGCTCGACGTGGTCGGCACCGGCGGTGACCTCGCCCACACGGTCAACATCTCCACGATGACGGCGCTGGTGGTCGCCGGCACCGGCGTCCGGGTCGTGAAGCATGGCAACCGGGCCGCCTCCTCCCTGTGCGGCACCGCCGACCTGCTGGAGTTCCTCGGCATCCCGCTGGATCTCGGCCCGGAGCAGGTCGCCCGCTGTGTCGAGGAGGCCGGCATCGGGTTCTGCTTCGCGGCCCGGTTCCACCCGGGGATGCGGCACGCGGGCCCGGTCCGCCGCGAGGTGGGGGTGCCCACCTTCTTCAACTTCCTCGGCCCGCTGACCAACCCGGCCCGCCCCATGGCCGGCGCGGTCGGCTGCTTCGACCTCCGGATGGCCCCGGTGATGGCCAGCGTGTTCGCGGCTCGTGGCGACTCGGCGATCGTGATGCGCGGCGAGGACGGGCTGGACGAGTTCACCACCGCCGCGCCGACCCGGGTCTGGGCGGCTCAGGGCGGCACCGTGCGCGAGGCAGTGCTGGACGCGACGGACCTGGGGGTGCCCCGGTCCACCATCGCGGACCTGCGCGGCGGTGACGCCGCGTACAACGCGGGTGTGGCCCGTCGCCTGCTGGTCGGCGAGACGGGCCCGGTGCGGGACGCGGTGCTGGTCAACGCGGCGGCGGCGCTGGCCACACAGGGCCCACTGGACGGCGACCTGACCGAGGCGCTGCGTGCCGGCCTGGCCCGCGCGGCCCAGTCGATCGACTCCGGCTCGGCCGCCTCGACCCTGGACCGCTGGATCGAGACCGCCAACGCCTGACCGCACCACCACCGCCACCGGACGCCGGCGAGCGGACGACGGTGCGCGGAGATTTGTCGGACCCGTCTGGGAAACTACAGCTGAGTAGTTCTCTGCTGCCGTCGGTGCGTCACTGTCGCATCCGGGGGCGGTTCGCCTGGTATCGAGAGGAGACGCCCGTGTCGCATCGCGAGCTCTACTGCGACGTCTGCGAGGGCGTGGCGCTGTTCGAAGCGCCGCCCTGCGTCGACGGCCACGGCACCGACTGTCCAGAGCTGATCTGCACCGACTGCGGCGCCGCCGTGGTGGTCAGCGCGTTCGCCTTCCCGGTCACCCGGCTGGCCGACCGCCGCCGCCAGCCCGCCCGCCGCCGCGCAGCCTGACCCCGGCGCCACCCGACCACCGCTTCGCCGACCGGCCGGCACCGTGACCGAAGGCCCGCTCCCCCACTCGGGGAACGGGCCTTCGTCGTAAGGGGTCGGTCGCGACGGCGACCGGGGTGTCAGTGCTCGGCGGTACGCCGGGTGCCGCTGTAGTACTCGAACAGGAGCCCACAGGCGGCGAAGACAACGGCCAGCAGGCCGGCACCGATCAGCCAGAACTGCCAGAACACCATGCCGAGCGCGGCGATCGCGGCGGCCAGCGCCAGACCGAACGGCCAGTAGCTGCCCGGGCTGAAGAAGCCGACCTCACCGGCGCCGTCCGCGATCTCGGCATCCGGACGGTCTTCCGGGCGCAGGTCGATCCGGCGGGAGACGAACCAGAAGAAGCCACCGCACATCGAGCAGAGCAGGAACGACAGCAGCAGGGCGACGGTGCCGACCCACTCGACGCCGCCCGACTCGCCGTGCGTCCACGCCCCGTAGAGGATGGTGGCACCGAAGAGGAACCCGGCGATGATCAGGAAGATACGCCACTCGGTCTTCATGCCGCTGCCTCAGCTTCCGGTGCGGGCCGGAACTTTGTCCGGGTTGAAGTTGTCCTGCGTCCGCCGCGTGTCGAACGGCTGCGTGGTCGTCGCGTACGGCTGCTCACCGATCGCGGACAGCGCGTCCTGGGTCGACTTGCCGCTCTGCTTGGCCGCGAGGAACTGGTCGTACTTCTCCGGCGAGACCACCCGCAGCTCGAAGTTCATGAACGCGTGGTAGCTGCCGCACAGCTCGGCGCAGCGCCCGACGTAGGCACCCTCGGCGTCCAGGCTGGAAACCTCGAACACGTTGCGGATCTTGCCCGGCATGACGTCCCGCTTGAAGAGCAGCTCCGGCACCCAGAACGAGTGGATGACGTCGCGGCTGGTCTCCTCGAACCGGATGGACCGGTTGGTCGGCAGCACCAGCACCGGGATGACCTCACTGGTGCCGAGCGTCGACGCGGTGGTGCGGGCTTCCGTGCCCTGGCCGTCGCGGTAGTTGAACTGCCAGTTCCACTTGAACGCGACGACCTCGACAGTGACGTCCGGGTTCTTCGACAACTTGTCGACGTCGGTCTGCACGATCGCCGTGTAGTAGAAGAGCACGGAGACGATCAGGATCGGCGCGATGGTGTAGAGGAACTCCATCGGCATGTTGTAGCGGGTCTGCACCGGCAGTGCGTTACCACGCTTGCGGTAACGCACGACGCACCAGAAGATCAGGCCCCACACGAAGACGCCGACCGCGAGCGCGGCGATGCAGGAGGCGATCCACAGGTCGTACATCCGCTTGGACTCCGGCGAGATGCCGCCCTGCGGCCAACCGAAGCCGTGGAACGTCTGACCGACGTCACAGCCCGTGAGCAGAACCAGCAACGCCACGCCACCGAGACCGAGCCCGGCCAGGCGACCAGCACCACGCCCCCGGCGTCCACCAACCCCTGGGGAAGCGCTGTGCCGTACGGCCGACGGCCGTACCTCCGAACTCCTTGCGACCACCTGGTCCTGCCTCCCTAGCGCGCCGCGGTGCGTCCTTCGTCAGCACCGGCGGCAAAGGCGTCACCGACGGTCGCAGATTACTCGACCATGACGGACTCGGCCGTGGTGGGGTCACTGTCCGACCCCCATCGGGGGGATCCTAGGCATACCGCCGCGATAGCGTTGCAACCTGTGAGTGCGAGGAGTGAGCCGGGGTTGCGAGCCCCGCAGCCGCGAACGAAGGCGGGTCTGTGAGTGCATCCCCGGTCTACCTGGACGCGGCGACCGCCGCGCCGACGCATCCGGTCGCGCGGCAGGCGCTGCTGGCCGCGTTCGACGACGGCTGGGCCGACCCGGGCAAGCTGTACACGCAGGCCCGCCGGGCCCGGCAACTGCTGGACGCCGCCCGCGAGGCCACCGCGCTGACGCTCGGCGTCCGCGCCGATGAGGTGTCCTTCACCCCCAGCGGTACGACCGCAGCCCACGGCGCGGTGCTCGGGGGCCTGGCGGGGCGGCGGCGGGTCGGGTCGACGCTTGTGCACTCGGCGATCGAGCACTCGGCGGTGCTGCACGCGGCGGAACGGCACGTCGGCGCGGGCGGGAGCGCCACCGCGGTGCCGGTCGACCGGTCGGGCCGACTGGACCTGACCGCGTGGTCGACAGCCGTTCGGGCCCCGGGGGTCGCGCTGGCCGCGTTGATCACCGCGAGTCACGAGGTGGGGACGGTGCAGCCGGTCGCCGAGGCGGCGGCCGCGTGCTCCGACGTGGGTGTGCCGCTGTACGTGGACGCGGCGCAGTCGGTGGGCCGGGTGCCCCTGCCGGCCGGTTGGTCGGTGCTCACGGCGAGCGCCCACAAGTGGGGCGGGCCACCCGGGGTGGGGGTGCTGGCGGTCCGCAAGGGCACTCGCTGGGAGTCACCCTGGCCGGCCGACGAGCGGGAGAGCGGACGTACCCCCGGGGTGGTGAACCTGCCCGCGGTCGTGGCGGCGGCGGCGAGCCTGCGCGCGGCGGCGGCCGACGCGGCGGCCGAGGCGACCCGGCTGGCCGCCCTGGTGGACCGGATCCGGGAGCGGGTCGCGGCCGAGGTGCCCGACGTGGAGGTGGTCGGCGACCCGGTGCTCCGGCTCCCCCACCTGGTCACCTTCTCCTGCCTGTACGTCGACGGGGAGGCGCTGCTGCACGCACTGGACCGGCGGGGCTTCGCTGTTTCGTCCGGCTCGTCCTGCACCTCGTCCACGTTGCGTCCGTCGCACGTGCTGGAGGCGATGGGGGTGCTCTCGCACGGCAACGTGCGGGTCAGCCTGCACCGGGAGACGACCGAGGCGGACGTGGAGCGGTTCCTGACCGAGTTGCCCGGGATCGTCGCCGGGCTGCGCGCCGAGGCCGGGGTGGTGGGGCTGTGACGATGCCGGACGAGGTGATCGACTGTCGGGGGCAACGCTGCCCGCTGCCCGTGATCGCGGCGGCGCGACGGATGCCCGAGGTGCCGGTCGGCACTGTGGTCCGGGTGCTGGCCGACGATCCGGCGGCGGCTGTCGACATCCCCGCCTGGTGCCGGATGCGCGGCCAGGAGTTCCTAGGCTCGGTAAATGGCCCCGAAGGCCCCGCCTACGACGTCCGCCGCACCCACTAACCCCCCGTTCACCCCGCGATCTTGCAGTTTCTGCGCGGACAAAGGCGTGCAGAAGCCGCAAAACAGCGACAGAAAGTGCAAGATCGCCGGGGTGGGGTGGGGAACTACGCCGGGAGGAGGTGGGGGCGGACCTCTTCTGCCGCGGCGTCGCCGTAGGACTCGACCAGGCGCTTGACGAACAGGTCGCGGCGGACGTCGTACTCCTGGGTGCCGACGGTTTCCAGGACCAACGTGGCCAGCAGCGAGCCGACCTGCGCGGCGCGTTCCAGGCCGAGGCCCCAGGAGAGCGCGGTGAAGAAGCCGGCCCGGAAGCCGTCGCCGACGCCGGTCGGGTCGACCGCCCGGATCTCCCGTGCGATCGGTACGTGGATCGGGTCGATGCCACGTCCGGCGATCTCCACGCCGTGCTTGCCCAGCGTGGTGACCCGCACCTTGACCAGGTCCAGCAGTTGGTCGTCGCTCAGCTGCGCCTTGCTCTGCAACAGCGACTTCTCGTAGTCGTTGGTCATCAGGTACTCGGCGCCCTCGATCAGCGCCACCACGTCCTCGCCGGGCATCCGGGCGAGCTGCTGGGACGGGTCGGCGGCGAAGGCGTACCCGCGGGTGCGGCACTCGGCCGAGTGACGCAGCATCGCCTCCGGGTCGTTCGCGCCGACCAGCACCAGGTCCAGACCGCCGAGCCGGTCGGCGACCGGCGCCAGCTCGATGTTGCGGGCCTCGCTCATCGCACCGGCGTAGAACGACGCGATCTGGCACATGTCGGTGTCGGTGGTGCAGACGAAGCGGGCGGTGTGCGCCACCTCGCTGATGTGCACCGAGTCGCAGTCCACCCCGTGGCGCTCCAGCCAGGAGCGGTAGTCGGCGAAGTCGGCGCCGACCGCGCCGAGCAGCACCGGGCGCAGCCCGAGCTGACCCATCCCGAAGGAGATGTTCGCCGCCACGCCGCCGCGGCGGAGCACCAGGTCGTCCACCAGGAAGGAGAGGGACACCTTGTGCAGTTGATCGGCGATGAGCTGGTCGGCGAAGCGACCGGGGAAGCTCATCAGGTGATCGGTGGCGATCGAGCCGGTGACGGCGATCTTCATGTCAACCCTCGGGGTCGGGAGCAGGGCGCGGTCAGCCTACCGGGACGGCAACCCGATGGTCACCGCTCGGTCGGACAACGGCAACCAGCCCGCCACGGCACCCTTGGGACCGCTCCCGGGCCGCTGCGACCGCCGACCGGAACGGCGATGGGGCCGTTCCGAAGAACGGCCCCATCGTCGCTGGTGTGTGGTGTGACTCAGTTGAACGAGTCACCGCAGGCGCAGGAGCTGCCCGCGTTGGGGTTGTCGATGGTGAAGCCCTGGGCGTCGATCCGGTCGGCGAAGTCGATCGTCGCGCCGGAAAGGTACGGGGCGCTCATCCGGTCGACGACGACCCCGACACCGCCGAAGTCGGTCACGACGTCACCGTCGAGCGAACGCTCGTCGAAGAAGAGCTGGTACCGCAGGCCGGAGCAGCCGCCCGGCTGCACGGCGACGCGGAGCCGCAGGTCGTCGCGGCCCTCCTGCTCGATCAGGGCCTTGACCTTCTGCGCCGCGACGTCGGTGAGGACGACGGAAGTAGGGGCCTGGGCCTCGGTCGACTCGGTCTGCGCTGGCGTGGTCACGTGGAAGTCTCCCTGCGCGGTTTGGGTCCGGACGCACTGGCCAACGTCGCGCGCCGCCCAGTGATTCCCGGTTGTGGTCCTCAGCCGATCGTACGCCGCCTTGGCCGCGCTCACCCGCGTGGCGTGACCCCCGCCCCAGGTCGGCCCCAGTGGCGGCAGGCACACGGGCGGTCGGGACGCTCAGCGGCTCCACTGCCGGGCCAGCCGGACGCCCAGTTCGCGCAGCCCCTCCGCGGGCCGGCTCAGCGCGGCGTCGAGCCCGCCGCTCTCCTCGCCGCCGAAGTGCTCCACCAGGCTGTACGCGTCGGTCACCCCGGCCGAGGCGGCCTCCCGCCGGCCGGTGCTGACCTGCCCGGCCACCACCACGCAGGGGACTCCCCGGTCGCGGGCGCCGCCGGCCACCCCGGCGACGACCTTGCCGCGCAGCGACTGGTGGTCGAACGACCCCTCCCCGGTGATCACCAGGTCGGCGGTGTCCAACGCGGCGTCGAGTCGGGTGGCCCGGGTGACCAGGCCGATCCCCGACTCGCAGTCGCCGCCCAGGGCGAGCAGCGCCGCCCCGATGCCGCCGGCCGCCCCGCCTCCGGGCAGCGTGCCGAGCCCCGCCGGGCAACCGGCCAGGTCCCGTTCCAGCACCGCCGCGAAACGCTCCAGTGCCGCGTCGAGCAGCAGCACGTCAGCGCGGTCGGCGCCCTTCTGCGGGCCGAACACGTTGCTCGCACCGTGCAGCCCGAGCAGGGGGTTGTCCACGTCGGTGGCCGCGACCAGCCGGACGCCACGCAGCCGCGGCGCACCGTCCAGCGCGTCGACCGCAGCGAGCGCCGCCCCGCCGTACGGTAGCGCCGCCCCGCCCTGGTCGAGGGGGGTCACGCCCAGCGCGGCGAGCATTCCGCCGCCGGCGTCGTTGGTGCCGGAGCCGCCCAGCCCGATCACCACCGTGCGGGCGCCGCTCTCCACCGCGGCGGCCACCAGCAGACCCAGCCCGTACGAGGTGGTGGTCTTCGGGTCGCGCTCGGCGGCGGAGAGCAGGTGCAGGCCGCACGCCTGCGCGCTCTCCAGATAGGCGGTCGCGCCGTCGGCGGTGAGCAGGATCTCACCGGCCGCCGGCCGGCCCAGCGGATCGACAGTCGGCACCGGCACCCGCCGACCGCCGAGGGCTTCGGCGAGCACCTCCACGAAGCCCGGCCCGCCGTCGGCGAGCGGCCGGATCAGCAGATCGTCGCCGTCGGTGACGGTGCGCCAACCGGCGGCGACCGCGGCGGCCACCTCAGGTGCGGACAGGGTGCCGGCGAACTTGTCCGGGCAGAGCAGCACGCGCATGCCGAGCAGTGTGGCAGCCCACACCGAGCGGAGCTGCGTCGCGCTCCTGCTGTGGGACCATGGGCTACGTGACTTCGACCTGGGTGGAACCCTCCAACACGGCGACGGCTCTGCTGCTGCTCGGCCGGGGCAGCGACCCCGACACCGAGCGCGGCGTCGAGTGTCCGGGCGACCTGCCGGCGCCCAGCGATCCGGATCTGGTGGCCCGCGCCACCGCCGCGAAGGCGAAGCTCGGCAGCAGGGTCTTCGTGCTGGGGCACCACTACCAACGCGACGAGGTGATCCAGTTCGCCGACGTGACCGGCGACTCGTTCAAGCTCGCCCGGGAGGCCGCGGCCCGCCCGGACGCGGAGTACATCGTCTTCTGCGGCGTGCACTTCATGGCCGAGAGCGCCGACATCCTCACCACCGACACCCAGCGGGTGATCCTGCCCGACCTCGCGGCGGGTTGCTCGATGGCCGACATGGCGGTCCTGGGCCAGGTCGAGGCCGCGTGGGACACGCTGACCGAGCTGGGCATCGCCGGCGAGACCGTGCCGGTGACGTACATGAACTCCTCGGCCGACATCAAGGGTTTCGTGGGTCGCAACGGCGGCGTGGTCTGCACCTCGTCCAACGCCAAGCGCGCCCTGGACTGGGCCTTCGAGCAGGGGTCGAAGGTGTTCTTCCTGCCGGATCAGCACCTGGGCCGCAACACGGCGGTGCTGGAGATGGGCCTGTCGCTGGACGACTGCGTGCTCTACGACCCGCACAAGCCCGGCGGCGGGCTCACCCCGGAGCAGCTGCGCGACGCGAAGATGATCCTGTGGCGGGGGCACTGCTCGGTGCACGGCCGGTTCACGCTGGACAGCGTCAACGACATACGGGAGCGGGTGCCCGGGGTCAACGTCCTGGTTCACCCGGAGTGCCGGCACGAGGTGGTGACGGCCTCCGACTACGTCGGCTCCACCGAGTACATCATCAAGACGATCGAGGCGGCTCCGGCCGGCTCGGCGTGGGCGCTCGGCACCGAGCTGAACCTGGTCCGCCGGCTCGCGCTGGCGCACCCGGACAAGCAGATCATGTTCCTGGACAAGGCCGTCTGCTACTGCTCGACGATGAACCGGATCGATCTGCCGCACCTCGTCTGGGCACTGGAGGAGCTGGTCGCGGGCCGGGTCGCCAACCAGATCACGGTGGACGTGGACACCGCGCACCACGCCCGGGTCGCGCTGGATCAGATGCTCGCCCTGCCCGGTGCGGACACTCCGCCGCCGACGATGCCCTGATCACGATCCGTAGCGCTCTTGGTACGCAAAAGTGCCGGATCACCGATTAATGCCACACACGCCGATGTGACCGAGTCCTTTTTCGTCACCGAGGGCTATGCTGCCCAAGCGACGACACACGCGGGCCGTTTCGATATGGCCGCATCCGGGGTAGCGAGAAAGCTCAGGCGCCCCACCAATAACACTGCAGCACCGACGCGCTGGAGGTTGCGTTGACCGACGACGTCCTGGTCGTTCACGGAGGCACTCCGCTCGAAGGGCGGATCCGCGTGCGCGGCGCGAAGAACCTGGTTTCGAAGGCGATGGTCGCCGCGCTCCTCGGCGACAGCCCGAGCCGACTGTTCGACGTGCCGAAGATCCGCGACGTCGAGGTGGTCCGGGGTCTGCTCGGCCTGCACGGCGTCAAGGTCACCGACGGCGCCGAGGACGGCGAGCTCGTCTTCGACCCGGCGAACGTGGAGAGCGCCAGCACCGACCAGATCAACGTGCACGCCGGCTCCAGCCGGATTCCGATCCTGTTCTGCGGCCCGCTGCTGCACCGGCTCGGGCACGCGTTCATCCCGGACCTGGGCGGCTGCCACATCGGCCCGCGCCCGATCGACTTCCACCTTCAGGCGCTGCGCGAGTTCGGCGCCACTGTCGAGAAGCGGCCGGAGGGGTTGCACCTGTCCGCGCCGAACGGGCTGCACGGCACCAAGTTCGCCCTGCCGTACCCGAGCGTCGGCGCCACCGAGCAGGTGCTGCTGACCGCCGTGATGGCCGAGGGCGTCACCGAGCTGCGCAACGCCGCGGTGGAACCGGAGATCATCGACCTGATCTGCATCCTGCAGAAGATGGGCGCGATCATCAAGGTCCACACCGACCGGGTGATCGAGATTCAGGGCGTGCCCAAGCTGCACGGCTACACCCACCGGCCGATCCCGGACCGTATCGAGGCGGCGAGCTGGGCGGCCGCCGCCCTGGCGACCCGTGGTCACGTCGAGGTCCTCGGCGCCCAGCAGGCCGACATGATGACCTTCCTGAACATCTTCCGCTCGGTCGGCGGCGAGTACGAGGTCACCGACGCCCGCGCGCCGAAGCTGGGCGACCCCGGCCAGGAGGGCGGCATCCGCTTCTGGCACCCGGGTGGTGAGCTGAACGCTGTGGCGCTGGAGACCGACGTGCACCCCGGCTTCATGACCGACTGGCAGCAGCCGCTGGTCGTGGCGCTGACCCAGGCCCGTGGCCTGTCGATCGTCCACGAGACGGTCTACGAGCAGCGGCTGGGCTACACCGAGGCCCTCAACTCGATGGGCGCCAACATCCAGGTCTACCGGGACTGCCTCGGCGGCACCCCGTGCCGCTTCGGCCGGCGCAACTTCAAGCACTCCGCGGTGATCGCCGGGCCGAGCAAGCTGCACGCCGCCGACCTGGTCATCCCGGACCTGCGGGCCGGGTTCAGCCACCTGATCGCGGCGCTGGCGGCCGAGGGCACCTCCCGGGTGTACGGCGTGGACCTGATCAACCGGGGCTACGAGGACTTCGAGGCGAAGCTCGCCGACCTGGGCGCGCACGCCGAGCGTCCGTAACCTCGGTCACCCTTCGTTCGCCACGACGGCTCCAGCTCGCGACCCTGCGACCTGGAGCCGTCGCCCGTTGCACCGCGATGTGCACCGGGCGCGGGACGTTGGCTACCCTTGCCGCGTGCCGTCGCTCTTTCGCCGCAAGTCCACCGACCTCGTCGACGAGGCCGTCACCTCGGTGACCCCCGAGGAGGCCGCTGAGCGTTCCCGGGGTTACACCCCGGCCAAGGGTCGGGAGACGCCCAAGCGGCCGACCGTCGGCCGTCGCCCGGCCGGCCCCACCCGCCCCCTGACCAAGGAGGAGGAGCGGGAGCGTCGCCGCCAGCTGCGCGCCGAGGCCGCGTCGGAGTTCCGCCGTGAGGGTGGCCCCCGCGACCGTGGCCCGGAGCGGCTGCTGGCCCGCAACGTGGTCGACTCCCGTCGTACCGTCGGCACCTGGTTCTTCGGCGGCGCGCTGATCGTGCTGATCGGGTCGAACGCGGCCATGCCGCCGCTGGTCCGGTTGATCTCCAATGTGCTCTGGGGCGCGCTGGCGCTGGGCGTGGTCGTCGACTCGGTGCTGATCTGCCGCAAGATCAGCAGGTTGGTCCGGGAGCGTTTCCCGAAGACCGGCCAGCGGATGGGCTCGCTTTTCCTCTACGCGGTCATGCGGTCGATCACCTTCCGGCGGATGCGCGCTCCGGCGCCCCAGGTCAAGCTCGGCGACAAGGTCTGACCCCAGGCTTCCGCACCGCACCCCAAGATCCGCGCAACATCAGCGAAACTGCTGCCTCAGCCATCTCAGAGGCAGCAGTTTCGCCGTATCTGAGCGGATCCTGGCATGCGTTCACCATGCTGAACGGGTTGCCGTTGTTCGCCAGACCGAACGTTCGACCCAATGGAGCGAAGGCATGCCTTCGGAACCGGCTGCCCCGCTGGCCACCATCGCCGCCGCCCTGCGCCGGGAGCGGGAACGGGTCGGCATCTCGCTGACCGAACTGGCCCGCCGGGCGGGCGTGGCCAAGTCCACCCTCTCCCAACTGGAGTCGGGCACCGGCAATCCGAGCGTGGAGACGCTCTGGGCCCTGGGCGTCGCACTGGGTGTGCCGTTCAGCCGGCTGGTGGAGCCCGTCGACGACGGCGTACGGGTCATCCGGGCCGGGGACGGGCCCCACGTCCGCTCCGAGCAGGCAGACTTCAGCGGAACGCTGCTCAGCGCCGGTGCGGCGCACCTGCGCCGGGACGTCTACCTGATCAGGCTGGAGCCGGGCGCGGTCCGAGCCGGCCACGGACACACCCCCCGCAGCATCGAGCACGTGGTGGTCGCCGCCGGCCGACTACGGGTGGGGCCCGACGCGACGCCTGTCGAACTCGACCCCGGTGACTACGCCACGTTCCCCGGCGACGCACCGCACCGTTACGAGGCGCTCACTCCCGGCACGTTCGCCGTCCTCATCATGGAGCATCCCTGAACGAACGCTGCGAACCCGCCGGAGCCAGGTGATCGCCGAGTGCGGTAGGGTCGGAGAACAGATTCGGTTATAGGACCAAATGTCCGAAACCAATGGGATAACGTTTGCCCGGTTGGCGGCACCACAGTGGCGGTGAGCGAGCCCACGCCGTTACCCTCCATCCGCAGCCACGGCCTGCCGGAGTGGCGACCTGACCGGCATGTGCGGGCCCCAGCGCGACAATTTGCAACGAGGTGACAACGCGTGAGCGAGCGGACGCGAGCCGGCCACCGGGGCGTGGCAGGCGGCGACCGGACGCCCAGCGGTCACCCGGCGGCGGCTGCGGACAGCTCACGCCCGGCGAGGATCGGCCCAGCGGCCGGGTGTGGCGACGGGCTCGACGGATGAACGGCCGCTACACCGACCGGTGGCCGGACCCGAACGAACCGTCCTGGGTGGTCGAACCGACCACCGAATGGCACCCCCAGTTCCCCGGCCAGCGCTACGCCGGCGACATCGGCACGCCGCACCAGCCGCCACCACGCGGTCGGGCGACGGTGTCCGGCCGCGCCGAGGTGCCGCCACTCGCGCCCACCCGCCCGGACGGCACCTACCTCGGCCGGTCGTGGTCCGACGAACCACCGGAGGACCAGACACCCCCGGGCCGGTCCTGGGTGGACGACGAGCCGGGCGAGACACCTGCCTACGGCCGACTCCGCAGTGACGAGCGCTCGGCGGACACGTCGACCTACGGCCGACCCGACAGCGCCGACTCCCGCCACTACGACCACGAGCCGTACCGTCGTCCGCTGCCCGAACCACCCCGCCGCGACGAACGCCGCTCCCCCGATTCCGACAGGCGTACCGCCTGGTCGGACCGACGCCCCGCCGACGAACGGGGACCCGCGCGGGAAGCCGCCTGGCACCGGGACCAGCCCACCCCCGAGCGGCACGACAGTCGCCATCCCCGGCCCGAGCCCACCGAGCGGGATCGGGGTTACCGGGGCACGCCGCCGGTCTCCCCCGCGCCCCGGCCCGAACCCGGCTGGGTGCCCGAGCCGGACGACCCACCACGCCGGCGCGGCACACCGGAGCGAACAGCCGCCGGCTACGAACGGCACCCCGACGACGGGTACGGCGTCCGACCCACCCGCGACCACGACGGCCGGATCGCCGACGGGGTCGACCCGTGGGCACGCGCGGATGACCGGACGCGATACCGCGCCGACGGGTACCCGGACCGGGCCGCCGACGACCTGCGCCGCCCAGAGCCGCGCTACCGCGCGGACGAGGAGATCGGCGCGGCGCCGTCACCCAACGGTGGACGACGACGTCGACCCGAGCCGGACCAGCCCGACCAGCCCCGCCTCGACGACGCCCGGCGTCGGCCCGACACCGACCCGCACCGGCAGCAGCCCCGTGAGGCGGCGGCCCGCGCCGAGGCGTACCCGGACCGGCGACCCCGCGAGCAGGCCCGCCCGGACACCTACCGCGAGACCGGTTACCGCGAGGACGCGCCTCGTGAGGACGCGTACCGCGAGCCCCGGCCGCAGCCGGGCCAACGGTCGGACGGCAAACTGCCCTGGCCGGCACCGGGTCCGGTACGTCAGGACCGCACCCCGGACCGCACCCGGGAGCCGGACCGCCGCACCGACCCGCAGCGCAGCGCAGACCCGCAGCGCAGACCCGACCCGCAGCGCACCACGGAGCCGTACCGCAGCGCCGAGCCGGGCGTCGCGTCGCGGCCGGCCGCCCGGTCCGAACGGCCGGCGGGCACGCCGTCCCGGCCCGACGAGCGACAGGCGGCGCGGTACGACGAGCGACAGGTACGCCCGGCCGCGTCGGCGCCGCCCGCGTCCGGTCGTGCCATGCCGGCCCCACCGGTGTCCCCGGAGCGACCGGTGTCACCGGCCCCCGTCTCCCCCGGTTGGGACCGACCGGTGTCCGCCGCCCCGGTCTCTCCCGCCTTCGACCGGCCCGTCTCCGGGCCACCCGCCGCGCGCCTGCGGCTGGAGTACCTGCCGGCGCCGGTGGACCCGCCCGGCGCCGACGAGCGGTCGGAGCCCCCGCCAGCACCGGAACGCCGGCCGCTGGCCGAACCGCCACCGACGTCTGGGGCGCGCCACACCCCGCCGCCGCGTTATCCCGGTCCGGGCACCGGTGACCGCCCGGCCGACCAGCGGCGCGGCGAGGAGCCGGGCCCGGATCGCCGTCGGGTCGGCGACCCGCTGGCCGGCACCCCACCGACCGACCGCCCACCGGTCTCCCCTGACCGCTCGCTCTCCCCAGAGCGGCCGCACTCCCCAGAGCGGCCGCACTCCGCCGATCGGCCGCACTCGCCGGAGCGCCCGGTCGCGCCGCAGCGCCCGTACTCGCCGGAGCCGGCGGCCCCGACGGCGGACGCACGCCCGTCGGTCGCCCCGCCGCCCACCTGGCGGGCGCCGGAGCCACCGGCAACCCGCCCCGACCCGATCCCGGCCGACCCGACCCCTGCGGCCGCGCAGCCACCGGTGGAGGACGTCGCGCCGGCGCTCCCACTGGCCCCCGGTACGCCGCGCCGCTACGTGCCCCCGCCGCCCTCGGAAGAGCAGGTGACGCCCGTTCGCGAGCCGGACGACGTCCCCGGCGTCCGCGGGCCGACAGCGTGGTTCAGCCCCGCTCAGCCTGGCGAATCCGACCAGGACGAGCCGGCGACGGATCAGCAGTTGTTCGACCCGGCCGACGACGAGTCGACGTCCGGCGACCCCGACTTCCCCACGACACCGGCCACGCCGGACACGGAAACGTCAACGGCCGACACCCACCTCGACGTGGCCGACGAGTACGCCAGCGGGTCGACGGCGGACGACGCGTTCGCCCCGGTCTCCGCGCCGCCCGCCCACCCGGTCTCCGGTGCTCCCCGTCTCTGGGCGGACGACCTGGACGACGACCCGCAGCCGACGTTCGACACGGGAACGGCGGACGGTGACGTCTCTGGCGCACCTGTCGTCGCGATTCCTCGCCAGCAGGCCGAAGCCGACCTCGAAGCCGAGGGCGAGGCCGACCAGCGGCCCCCCACAGCGTCGCCCAACGAGGACGCCGACCCGGTCGAGTACGACCCGTCGGACGAACTCGCACCGCATGACGAGCCGGCAGACGCGACCGACGGTCGCAGCACGAGCCCGACGGATGGCTCGCGGGCCGACGAATGGCCGGTCGACGCCGCGCTGTCCATGACATCCGCGGACGACACGAACCCGCCGATCTCCGCACCACCCGTCTCCGCGCCGCCCGCCTCGGTCACGCCGGTATCCGCTCCCCCGGCACCGCCGGTAACAGCCCCGCCCGCAGCGCCCGTCTCCGCGCCACCGGCGCCCGCCGCAGCGCCCGTCTCCGCGCCGCCCGTCTCGGCGCCCGTCTCGGCGCCACCAGCCTCGACTCCACCGCCCGTCTCCGCGCCGCCGGCGCCCGAGGTAGCGCCCGTCTCCGCGCCACCGGCGTCGGTGGAGCCGGCGTCCGGGCCACCCGCCTCGGCCGTACCCGCCCCGAGGAGCGGTTCGGACGGGGAGAACGTGCCGGTGTCCGCGCCACCCGACGACGCACCACCGGTGGTGACCCGCCCGTCGCTGGCCGACCCGGGCGACCCGGAGCAGGTGCTGGCCGCGTACCGCTGGCGGTTGGACCCGGTCACCCTGCGCGAGGAGCTGACGGAGCCGGACGACCTGCGGGCCATCCGGCGACGACTGACCGAGAAGTTGGGCTCGGCTGTCGACAACCGCGCCCGGGCCCGGCTGCTCAGCCTGCGGGCGGTGGCCTCGCGGATTCTCGGCGACCTGGACGACGCGCTGGCCGACGGTCGGCTCGCCCTCACCTACGCCGAGGCCACCGGCGAACTGCGCCGGACCGCGCTGGCCCAGGCCCGGCTGGCCCACGTGCTGCGCTGGCGCGGCGACTTCCCCGAGGCGGACCAGCTCTTCGCCCAGGCCAACTCGATCGAGTTGCCCGACCGGTTGCGGGCCGCGCTGCACGAGCACGCCGGGCGGTCGTGTTACGACCAGGGACGGCTCATGGAGGCATGCGAGCACTTCGAGAAGGCGCTGGACCTGCGCGGCGCTGCCGACGCCGAACTGCTGGACCGGGTCCGGGTGGCCCTCGACGCGGTCACCGTACGGGCCGAGGCGGATGGCTTCGGGCCGTACCGCCGGGGTCGGGACGAGGTGCTCGACCGGGACCGGCCCCCGTTGCCGGACCGGGACGGACCGCTGTGGGGTTACACCAGCCACGACGGTGACGTGGTCATCCCCGCCCGCTACGCGGAGGCGCAGCCCTTCCACGACGGGCTGGCCTGGGTCCGCCGGCCGGACACCGACCGCTGGTCGCTGATCAACCTGCTCGGTACGACGGTGATCCCGCCGTCCTTCCGGGCCGCGCGTCCGTTCAGCGACGGCCTGGCCTGGGTGGTCGGCGAGAACGGGTGGACGGCGATCGACGCGACCGGAGCGGTGCAGGTCGCCCCCAACTTCGCCGAGGTACGACCGTTCCGGCGTGGGCTGGCCGCGGTGCGACGCGAAGGGTGGGGGGCGGTCGACCGGACGGGCCGGATCGTCGTGCCCACCCGCTACCACGGCTTCGTCACCGAGTTGGCCGACGGTCGGCAGATCGACGGATTCACCGACGAGGGGCTCGCCGTGGTCGACGTGGCGGGTCGGCGGGGCGTGGTGGATCGCACCGGCACGGTGCTGGTCCCGCCGGCGCACCCGATGCTTGTCATCCACCCGGTGGCGTTCCTGGTCGAGAGCGGCAACGGACGGTGGGGTGCGCTGGACCGGCGCGGTGTGCCGCTCATCGACCCGGTGCACCGCGATCGCGCCGAGGTGCTGGAGGAGATCGACCGACTACTCACCGACGCCAATCCGGTGCTCTGAGTCGCCGGTCGCCACCGGTGATCCACTGGCGCTAGGGTCGGTACATGGAATTCCGACACCTGGGCCGTTCCGGCCTGATGGTCAGCGAGATCTCGTACGGCAACTGGATCACCCACGGTTCGCAGGTCGAGGAGGACGCGGCGTTCGCCTGCGTCCGGGCCGCTCTCGACGCGGGGATCACCACCTTCGACACCGCCGACGTGTACGCCGGCACCCGGGCCGAGGACGTGCTCGGCCGTGCGTTGCAGAACGAGCGCCGTGAGGGCCTGGAGATCTTCACCAAGGTCTACTGGCCGACCGGGCCCGGCCGCAACGACCGTGGCCTGTCCCGCAAGCACATCATGGAGTCGATCAACGGCTCGCTGCGCCGACTTCGCACCGACTACGTGGACCTCTACCAGGCCCACCGCTACGACAGCACCACCCCGCTGGAAGAGACGATGGAGGCGTTCGCCGACGTCGTCCACTCCGGCAAGGCGCACTACATCGGCGTCTCCGAGTGGACCGCCGCCCAACTGCGCGCCGCCCACCCGCTCGCCCGGGAGCTGCACATCCCGCTGGTCTCCAACCAGCCGCAGTACTCGCTGCTCTGGCGGGTCATCGAGACCGAGGTCGTGCCGGCCAGCGAGGAGCTGGGCATCGGGCAGATCGTCTGGTCGCCGATGGCGCAGGGCGTTCTCTCCGGCAAGTACCTGCCGGGCCAGCCGCCGCCGGCCGGTTCCCGCGCCACCGACGAGAAGTCGGGTGCGGGCTTCATCTCCCGGTTCATGAACGACGACGTGCTGACCCGGGTCCAGCAGCTCAAGCCCCTCGCCGAGCAGGCCGGGCTCAGCATGGCCCAGCTCGCCGTGGCGTGGGTGCTGCAGAACCCGAACGTCTCGTCGGCGATCATCGGCGCGTCCCGCCCGGAGCAGGTGCACGACAACGTGAAGGCCGCCGGCGTGAAGCTCGACGCCGACCTGCTCAAGGCGATCGACGACATCGTCGAGCCGATCGTCGAGCGGGACCCGACGAAGACCGAGTCCCCCGCGCAGCGTCCCTGACGCCGTTCCGGTCCGGTCGGCGCGAGGGTTTCGCGTCGACCGGACCGGTCAGGTCAGGTCAGGTCAGAGGGGCCGCTCAGCCCTGCCAGAAGCGGATCAGCTCCAGGCCGGTGGCGTAGAGCCAGGACGGCAGACCGAGCAGGTCACCGACCGCGAAGACCGCGTCGAAGAACCAGCCCCCGATGCGCGGGTTCCACAGCAGCGCGAAGAGCAAAATGAAGCCGTACGGCGCGAACAGGTCGTACATCTTGCGCCACTGCGGGTTGAGCCACGGCTGGATCATGTTGCCGCCGTCCAGGCCGGGCACCGGCAGCAGGTTCAGGAAACTGGCGGTGAGCTGGAGGAAGGCGAGCAGCGCCACCCCGGCCCAGAACTCGATCGGCCCACCCGACTGGGCGCCGAGCCGCACCGCCACCACCAACACCAGCGTGAACAGCACGTTGGTCGCCGGGCCGGCGAGGCTGACCAGGGTGTGCCGCAGTCGGCCCGGGATGGCGTGCCGGTCCACCCAGACCGCGCCACCCGGCAGGCCGATGCCTCCGAGCAGCACCACCACCACGGGCAGCACGATCGACAGCAACGGGTGGGTGTACTTCAACGGGTTGAGCGTCAGGTAACCGCGATGCGCGATGTCCCGGTCGCCGGCCCGGTAGGCCACCACAGCGTGGGCGTACTCGTGCAGGCAGAGCGACACCAGCCACCCGGACACCACGAAGAGGAACACGTTGAACCGGACGCTGCCGTACCCGTTCCAGGTCAGTGCCCCGCTCACCGCGAAAAGGGCGACCAGGCCGAGGAACACCGGGCTGGGCCGGAACGCCGCCCTGGGCACGCCGAGGACCAGCCGGTCGCCGCCCGGGCGGTCGTAGGCCATCACTCGGCCGTGGGCAGCAGGCTCATCCGGTACTCCACCCGGTCGTCCACCACGAGCGCGACCGAGGTGACGCCGGACGCCGCGAGCTCCCGCCAGGTCTGACCGATCCAGGATTCGGCGTCGGCCTGGCTGCCGAACGACTCCGCCGGTCCCTCGACCGTCTGGCCGTCCGTGCCCTCGTACCGCCAGCTCCACGCCATGCCGCGTCTCCCCTCGCCGCTGAAGTCCCCGTGGGACGAACCCTCGCCAGCGTAGTCGGCCCGACGCGTAACGGCCGCTCGCTCGCCCCGGCGGGACCCACGGGGTGGATCAATCCGATCGACACAGGCCGGTACGGTGGCTCGGTGCTGACACGGGGAGTGCTGCTCGGCGACAGGTACCGGCTGGGCGAGCGGGTGGCGACGGGTGGGATGGGCGCGGTCTGGCGCGGCACGGACGTGCTGCTGGAACGCGAGGTCGCCGTGAAGGTGCTGCTGCCGTCGCTGGTCGCCGACCCGGAGTTCACCGCCCGGTTCCGGGCCGAGGCGCGGATGCTGGCCGCGCTGCGGCACCCCGGCGTGGTCCCGGTGCACGACGTGGGGCAGGCCGCGCTCGACGACGGCAGCCGGGTCGACTACCTGGTCATGGAGTACGTCGAGGGCGAGCCGTTGTCCGCCCGGGTGCGCACGGTGGGGCGGCTGGATCCGGCCACCACCATGTCGGTGCTGGCCCAGGCCGCGGACGCGCTGCACACCGCCCACCTCGCCGGCATCGTGCACCGGGACGTGAAGCCGGGCAACCTGCTGGTCAAGGCCGACGGCAGGGTCGTGCTCGTCGACTTCGGCATCGCCCGGTCCCGCAACATGGCCGGGCTCACCGCAGCGAACATGGTGCTCGGCACCGCCTCGTACATGTCCCCCGAGCAGGCCACCGGGCAGCCGGTCTCGGCCGCCACCGACATCTACGCGCTCGGCGCGGTGGCGTACTTCTGCCTTGCCGGGCAGCCGCCCTTCCACGGCGACAACCCCCTCGCGGTGGCGCTCCGGCATGCCCAGGAGGAACCGGCGGCGCTGCCGGCGGACACCCCGCCGGCGGTCGCGGCCGTGGTGGCCCGCGCGCTGGTGAAGCGTCCGGAGGACCGGTTCGGCAGCGCCGCCGAGTTGGCCGCTGCCGCCGCCGATGCCCGTGACGCGACACTGGCGAGCATCCCGGTCTCGGCCCGCCCACCGTGGGCGTTGGCCGTACCCACTCCCGGGATGCCCTCGGTCCTTCCGGTCACCCCGGCCGCCGCGCCGCCCGTTCCGACCCCCGCGCAGCCGCCCGTCCCGACGCCCGCACCGCCGGCCGCACCGCCAGCCGCACCGCCGGCCGCACCGACGCCGTTGGACGGGCCGACGCCGACCGGGCAGCCCGCGCCGGTCGGGGCCGCCGCTGTGCCCATGCCGGTGGGCTTCGCGGCCTCGCCGGTGACGGGGCCGGGCTCGACCCGGGAGGAGGCGTTCCGGACGGGGTCGTCCGGCCGGCGCCGGCAACTGCTGATCGGGGTCGGCGCGGTCGCTCTCGTGGCGCTGGTCGCCGTGGCCGTGGCGGCGCTGCGGCCCGACGGGGAGCCGGGTGGGACGGACGGTCCGCCCGCGCTGGCCGGCGAATCGGCGGCGGTCCCGGACGGCGGCGCGCTCGACGGCGGAGGTGCGAGCATCTCGGGACCCACGCACAGCGGCACCCCGGGGGCCAGCCGCAGCGCGTCCGCCGCGCCGACCGGCTCCGCCGGAGCGACCGACGCGCCGACCGCCCCGGACCCACGCACCACGTCGCCGGGCAGCACACCTACCGGTACGACCAGCAGCCGACCGACGCCCACCCGCACCCCGTCGAGCCGGCCCAACCCGTACACGGCAGCCCAGGCGTGTGGCAGCGGCTACCAGGTGATCGACTCGGCGACGCTGACCAGTGGCGGCCGCCGCCAGGGCCGGGTCTACCTGCTCTACAACGCGGGCAACGGCAACAACTGCGTGGTAACCCTCAAGGACACCGCGGTCGGCGCGAAATCGGCGGCCTCGGCGTACCTGGAGGTGCAGGGGCGGGCCCGCAGCACCGACAGCGGCTCCTTCGACTACTACGCGGGGCCGGTGCGGGCCTCCGCCGCCGGCGCGTGCGTGAAATGGGGCGGCGCCACCGGCGGGGTCAGCTACGGCAGCGGCTTCGAACACTGCGACTGACCACCGCGCCGGCCCCGTCACGACCAGCCGCGCTCCCGCAGCGACGCCGCCCGGGGGGCAGGGTGAAGCGGCCCGAGGTCGCGCCGCACCCGACCATCTGGTCCAGGTAAGGGAACTGGACGCTTTCCCGCAATGGACGCGGAACGGACTTTCGATCTTCGGCAGGGTCGGGGCGACGTGCCCAGCCCTGAAGGATGAGAACTAAGGTACGGGCATGTCCGTAGACGGGTGGAACACGGTCCTGGTGCTCGGCGGTATCCGGTCCGGCAAGTCCGAGTTCGCCGAGTCCCTGGTCACCGACGCGCCGGTGGTCCGCTACGTCGCCACCGCGCCCGAGGGCGACCCGGAGGACACCGAGTGGGCGACCCGGCTGGCGGCGCACCGCGCCCGGCGGCCGGGCAGCTGGACCACCGAGGAGACCACCGAGGATCCGCGCCGGCTGGCCGACGTGCTCGAGTCCGCCGAGCCCAACGAGATGTTGCTCGTCGACGACCTGGGCGGCTGGGTGACGGTGCTGCTCGACCCGGACCACCAGCCCGCCGACGACGTGGCCACGATCGCCGAGCTGGCCGAGGCACTCCGCGGCTGTGCCGCCCGGGTGGTGCTGGTGAGCCCGGAGGTCGGGCTGTCGCTGGTGCCGACCACCCCGCTGGGCCGGGCGTTCACCGACGCGCTGGGCGCGGCCAACCGCGCGGTCGCCGACGCCTGCGACGCGGTGGTGCTGGTCGTCGCCGGTCAGCCGGTCTGGCTCAAGCCGGCCGCCACCGCGATCGAGCAGGCCGCACCCGCGACCACGTCGACCGCCACCGCCACGGCCACCGCACCGGTCGTGGCGAGCCTGACCGACGCCGAGCCGACCCCCGAGGTGCAACTGCCCGACGTGCTGACCCACACGCCGCCGGCCACCCCGCCCCAGGAGGCGGGCAACCCCTGGGCCGCACCGACCATGGCGCTGCCGATGGTGGCCACCGGGCTGGTCATCCAGCCCGGCATGGAGCTGCCGATGCCCAACGAGTACGAGGGCCCGCAGGCGGTGGACCGGCTGGCCACGCTTGACGTACCGGGCGCCGGGCTGGGCGTGCTGGACCGGGTGGTGGGCTTCGCCGCCGCCACCCAGGGCACCTCGATCCCCGCCGCCTGGGACTCGGTGCGGGTGCTGCTGCTGCACGGCGACCACGCCGGCGGGGCGTCGGCCGGCACCGTCGCCGGGGAGTCGGCGCGCCGCGCTGCGCAGGCCCGCGCCGGCCAGGGCGCGTTGGCACGACTGGCCGCCGAGAGCGGCGCCAGTCTGCAGGTGGTGGACACTCCGGCGTCCGCGCCGATCGAGGACCAGCCGGCCCTCACGCCGGACCAGGTGGAGTCCGCGCTGCGCTACGGGTGGCGGTTGGCCGAGCAGGCCGCCGACGCCGGCGTACAGCTGCTGGTGCTCGGGGCGTGCGGTGCCGGCACCGAGGCGGCGGCCGCGGCGGTGCTCGCGGCGACCGCGGGCGCGGAGCCGCCCGCCGTGCTGGGCCGGGTGATCACCGACTCCGGCGAGATCGACGACGCGGCGTGGATGATCCGCTGCGCGGCGGTACGCGACGCGTTGCACCGCACCCGACGCTCGTCACGCGGCGCCAAGGACATCCTGGCCGAGCTGGGCGGCGGCGACGTGGCAGTGGCCACCGGTGTGCTGCTCGGCGCCACCGCCCGCCGGGTGCCGGTGCTGCTCGACGGGCCGGTCGGTGTGGCCGCCGGCATGGTGAGCCGTGACCTGGCCGGGCAGGCCCGGCACTGGTGCCTGTTGGCCGACCACGGCGGGCATCCGGCCGTGCGGCTCGCCGCCGACGTGCTGGGCCTCACCCCGCTGCTCGACCTACGGTTGGATCTCGGCGAGGGCGCGAACGCGCTTGTCGCGCTGCCGCTGCTGCGCTCGGTGCTGGCGCTGTCCGCCGGGCTGCCGGCGCACCCGTCGCTGGACGGCGGGGACGACACCGACCCGGGCGCCGACGAGCCGGAGTCCACCGACCCGAGCTACGCCGACCCGGATCTCACCGAACCCGACTTCGCCGAGCCCGACTCGACCGAGCCCGACTTCGTCGAGCCGGAGCCGGCCGGGCCGGGCCCGGCCAGCACCGTGGCGGACGAGCAGCCGGCGTCGGGCTGGCGTGCCGGCTGAGCCACGGCTGCGCGCGGGAGCCCGGCTGGCGTTCACCACGTTCACCACGCTGCCGGTGCGGGCCGGGCGCATCGATCGCCCGGTCGCCGGCACGGCGATGGCCCTCGCCCCGGTGGTCGGCGCGCTGCTCGGCGCCCTGCTGGCCGGTGTGCTGCTGCTGACCGGCGCGCTCGCTCCCCCACTGGTGGCAGCCGGCGTGACCGTCGGCGTCGCCGCACTGCTCACCCGGGGGCTGCACCTGGACGGGCTGGCCGACACCGTGGACGCGCTCGGCTCGTACCGGCGGGGTGCCGCCGCCCTGGAGATCATGAAGAAGCCGGACGTCGGCCCGTTCGGGGTGATCGCCCTGGTGGTCGTACTCCTGGTGCAGGCGGCGGCGCTCGCCGACCTCGCGGGTCGGTCGTGGCCGGCGTGTCTCGCGGCGGTGGTCGCGGCGACCGCGGCCGGGCGGTTCGGTGTCACGGTGGCCTGCCGGCGGGGAGTGCCGGCGGCCCGGCCCGACGGGCTGGGCGCGCTGGTCGCCGGCACGGTCGGCCCGGTGGCACTGGCCGCCGGCGCGATCGCCGTCGTGCTGCTGGCGGTGCCCGCGGTGCCGGGGCGTCCGTGGCAGGGGCCGCTGGCCGTCGTCGCCGCGATCGCCGTCGCGCTCCTGCTGCTCACCCACGTGGTACGCCGGCTCGGCGGGATCACCGGCGACGTCCTCGGCGCGACTGTCGAGGTGGTCACCACGCTGGTCTACCTGGGTCTGGTGCTGTCCGGCTGAACCGGGCACGGCGGGCCGGGTAGCGTTCGGCTCGACAACACCGGCACGGCCACCGGGGGAACCCACAATGCTCATCACGGACGACTTCCTGCCCGTACCGGTGCCGGAGTCGCTCAGCGCGACCTATCTGGTGCCGATGGCGGGGCTACCGAAGGTCAGTGCGAAGACCGCGGTGGCGGCCCTGACCGGCCGGCTGGCCGAGCCGGTGCACGGGCTGGCCCGGCAGATGCTCGACAGCCCGCTGATGAGCGTCGACACCCGGCCGATCTCCGAGTTTCCCGAGCTGCCACCGGACCTGCTCACCGCGTTCGGCGCCACCGAGGAGCAGCTGGCCCGGCTGGCGGCGGCGACGCACCTGGTGGTCGTACAGGCCGAGTACCGGCCCGGTTGGCCGCCCGCGCACGAGTGGGCCGCCCGGGCGGTCGCGGCCGCCGTGGCGGAATCCGTCGACAGCGACGTGGTGGACGTCTTCGGTCTCCAGTTCCTCGACCCGGCGACAGCGCTGCGCTCCCTCCCCGACGAGCAGGGCCGCATCCGACTCGTCGACTGGGTGCTGGTGCCGTATTCGTCCGACACCGAGGGCCTGTGGTTCACCACAAAGGGGCTGCGCCGCTTCGGCCTGCTGGAGTTGCAGACCCAGGGGGTGCCCGACCACCTCACCCGCGCCTGGGGCGCGGTGATGACCGGGGCGGCCCGCCGGCTGCTGCGGGACTGGACCGACGGGCTCACCGGCGAGGAGGTGCCCGCTTTCGTGCAGCTGCCGGTGCTGGCAACGGTCACCGGCCACGACATCGCTGTGGCGTACGGCAACCCGGAACAGCACGGCGCGACCGCCCCGGTGCTGCTGCGCCTGGAGCTGGACCCGGCGACCGACCCGGAGGCCGACTCGTTCCTCAGCCTGCGCCCGCCGGCCGGGCACCCCGGCCCGGACGGCCGCTACTACGCCGCCGCCTGCGCGACCCTGTTCTCCGGGATCCAGCCGGACGTGCGCTACGCCCGCTCCGGTGACGCGATGAGCCGTGCGGTCGCCACCGCCCGTGCCGCGCTGGATGACGCGCGGGCCCGGTTCGTCGCCGGCCAGCTGCCCACCGAGTCGCAGCTCGTGGTGAAGTACGGCCTGCCCGGAGACGACGGCCCGGAGTACGTCTGGGCGGGCGTCACCTCGTGGGAGACCCCGGAGCGCATCGTGGGCGTGAGCGCCAGCGACGCCAACACCGACCAGAGCGTGCGCATCGGCGCCCCGGTCGTGGTCGAGACGTCCGACGTCGTCGACTGGGCCGTCCTGGACGCGACAGGCGTCATAGAAGGCGGCTGGACCCAGGCGGTCCTGGACTCCGGCGAACCCCCAACCCCCGCACCCTGACCCCCACCCCGACCCCCGCCCCCGCCTGCGGCCCCGGCCCCGGCCCTGCCCCCGGACCCGGCCCCGGTTGATCATGGGGTTAGCGGGGGGTTTGATCTCGCAGCGTCCCGTCAACCTCATGATCAACGCCGGGAGGGCGGGGGCAGAACGGTGGGGTTACTTCACTGAGGGGGTTACGAAGGGGGGTTTCGTTAGGAGTAGGGGGGCTCGGCGGCCTCGGATTTCGATCTCGACCTCGTTGCCGTCCGCGAGGTTGGCGTTGGTGTTGAGCAGGGCCAGCGCTATGCCCTGTTTGCGGGTTGGGGAGAAGGTGCCGCTGGTCACGGTGCCCACCTGGGTGTCGCCTACGTGCAGGGTCATGCCGGGGCGCGGGATGGCCCGGTCGACGGCCACCAGGCCGCGCAGCGTACGCCGGGGGCCGGCGGCCTTCTCGGCGAGCAGCGCGTCACGGCCCCAGAAGGCCGGCTTGTCCCAACCGACCGCCCAGCCGGAACGGGCCTGCACCGGGCTGATGTCCAGGGAGAGGTCCTGCCCGTGCAGCGGGTAGCCCATCTCGGTCCGCAGGGTGTCCCGGGCGGCCAGCCCGCAGGCGCGCAGCTCGAACGCCGCGCCGGCGGCGAAGAGCGCGTCCCAGACGGCGACCGCGTGCTCCGCCGCCACCACCAGCTCGTAGCCCAACTCACCCGTGTAGCCGGTACGGCAGACGGTCAGCTCCACCCCGCCCAGGCTCGCGGCGGAGAAGCTCATGTAGCCGTGTTCGGTGGGCAGGTCCAGGGCGGCCAGCAACTCGGCCGAGCGGGGGCCCTGCACTGCCAGCACCGCGTACGCCTCGTGCTCGTCGGTGACTGTCACCTGCGCGGGCGCGGCGGCGCGCAACCGGCGCACCACCTCGGCGGTGTTCGCCGCGTTCGGGATGAGGAAGACGTGGTCGTCGGCGTAGAGGTAGGCGATGATGTCGTCCACCACGCCGCCGGTGGCGTCGTCGCAGCAGAGCGTGTACTGCGCCCGGCCCGGGCCGATCCGGCCCAGGTCGTTGCTGAGGCAGGAGTTGACGAAGTCGGCCGCGCCGGGGCCGCTCACCCGGGCTTTGCCCAGGTGCGACACGTCGAAGACCCCGACCGCCGTACGCACCGCGGTGTGCTCCTTGAGCACCCCGCCACCGGCGTACTCCAGCGGCATCTCCCAGCCCCCGAAGGGGGCGAACTTGGCTCCGGCGGCGGTGTGCCGCTCGTGCAGCGGGGAACGACGCAGCCGGGTCGCGGCGGCGTCGGAGGTCACGTCGGTCATGGGTGGCAACTTACCGGGGGCAACGTCGCTGGTTAGCATCGGCGGGAGCCCGCTGGCGCTGTCGGCGGGACAGCCATGACGTCCGGCGGGTAGGTTCCGCCGGAGACCTTCACCGCTGGTACGCGACGCCGCGACCGGCCCGGCCCGCCCGGAGTAGCTTCAGTGACTTCACCCCGCACCACCAACCTGAGCCTGGTCGACACCGACCCGGCCGAGCTCGCCGTCGACGCGATCGTGATCGGCGTGCACAGCCAGACCGGAGAGCAGGGCGCCACCAGCGGCCTCGCCGGCACCCTGCTGCTCGCCAGCGGCGCGGAGAGCATCGCGGCCGCGTTCGACGGCAAGCTGACCGAGACCCTCGCGCTGCTCGGCGCGACGGGCGGGCCGGGTGAGGTCGTCAAGCTGGCCACCCTGGGCACCGTGACCGCCCCGCTGGTCACCGCCGTCGGGCTCGGCCCGGAGCCGTCGGGTGCCGCCCCGGCCCCGGAGACGCTGCGCCGGGCCGCCGGTGCGGCGATCCGGGCCCTGGCCGGCGCACCCACTGTCGCGTTGGCGCTGCCGCTGCCGGACGACGCCGACGCGTCGGCGGAGCTGCGCGCGGTCGCCGAGGGCGCGCTGCTGGGTGGGTACCGGTTCGCCGGTTACAAGACCCGGCCCCAGCCGACCCGGCGGGAGCCGGTGGCCGAGGTGCTCATCGCGGTGCCGGACGCCGGCGACGCGGGCGCCCAGGCGGAAATCGCCCGGGCGCAGGCGGTGGCGGGCGCGGTCCGGCTCAGCCGGGACTGGGTGAACACCGCGCCGAACGAGCTGCGTCCGCCGTCGTTCGCCGACGCGGTCGCCAGCGCGGCGCGCGAGGCGGGCCTCGGCGTCGAGGTGCTGGACGAGGCAGCGCTGGCCGCTGGCGGGTACGGCGGCATCGTCGCGGTCGGGCAGGGCTCGGAGGCCCCGCCGCGGCTGGTGAAGCTGACCTACACCCCGCAGGGCGGCGGCAACGGCAAGCGGGTCGCGCTGGTCGGCAAGGGCATCACCTTCGACACCGGCGGTATCTCGATCAAGCCGGCGCAGGGCATGTGGGAGATGAAGTCCGACATGGCGGGCGCCGCCGCGGTGGGCGCGGCCATGCTGGCGATCGCCGCGCTGAAGCCGACGGTGGCGGTCAGCGCGTACCTGCCGATGGCGGAGAACATGCCGTCGGGCACCAGCTACCGGCCGGGTGACGTGATCACCATGTTCAACGGCAAGCGGGTCGAGGTGCTCAACACCGACGCCGAGGGCCGGATGGTCCTGGGCGACGCCATCGCCCGCGCCTGCGCGGACGGCACCGACTACCTGTTCGAGACCTCCACGCTGACCGGTGGCCAGGTCATCGCGCTGGGCAAGCGGGTGGCCGGCGTGATGGGCACCCCGGAGCTGTGCGACCGGGTGAAGGTGGTCGGCGACGCCGTCGGCGAGCCGGCCTGGCCGATGCCGCTGCCCGACGACGTCCGTAAGGGCATGGAGTCGGATGTGGCGGACATCTCGCAGGTCAACGCCGGAATGGACCGGGCCGGTCACATGCTGCAGGGCGGCGTGTTCCTGCGCGAGTTCGTGACTGACGACGTGGCCTGGGCGCACATCGACATCGCCGGGCCGGGCTACCACTCGGGTGAGCCGACCGGCTACTGGACCAAGGGCGGCACGGGCGTCCCGGTCCGCACGCTGGTGCAGCTCGTCGAGGATGTCGCCGCCAACGGCTGACGGATACGCGAAGGGGCCCCCCTGGACAGGGGGCCCCTTCGCGCATCTCAGTAGCGCTCGGGGCGACGTTTGCGGCGCTCGTTGAAGTCGCGCATCCGCTGCGGGTAGCCCATCAGCCGGACGTCGTAAACGGGGATGCCCAGCCGGTGGGCGAAGCGCCGGGCCCCGTCCGGGCCGTCGATGCGCCGGCGGGTCCACTCCCCGTCGTCGGCGATCAGGATGACAGTGGTCTCCGTCACCGTCGTCCGGGGCTCGATGTACGCCTCGACGCCGCGCCGACTCCGGATGAAGTTCTCCAGATGCTCCAGATCGCCACGATCGGCGGCACGGTCATGGCTCGGCACAGCCGCGTGTTTGCGGCGCCGGAACAAGCCCACCGGATCTCTCCCCCACCCTGCGTCATCGACAACGGTGCCAAGGGTACGTGTCGATGACGTGTCGTTGGGCACCTCAGTACGCACCCTGTGCCCAGTGGTGACAAGATGACCGAGGTGGGGTGTGTCCGTGTTACACCCCCGTGACCCCCCGATGCAGCGACGCGACCTGGGAGTTGGACGTGAGCGAGCCGAACGAAGCGACCTTCGACATTGTCATTCTCGGAGGTGGCAGCGGCGGCTACGCGACCGCGCTGCGCGCCGTCCAGCTGGGCCTGAAGGTCGCGCTGGTCGAGAAGGGCAAGCTCGGGGGCACCTGTCTGCACAACGGCTGCATCCCGACGAAGGCGCTGCTGCACGCGGCCGAGATCGCCGACCAGGCCCGCGAGTCGGAGCAGTTCGGCGTGAAGGCCGAGCTGATCGGCATCGACATGGCCGGGGTCAACGCGTACAAGGACGGTGTCATCTCCCGCCTGTACAAGGGCCTGCAGGGCATGTTGAAGGGCAACAAGGGGATCACGATCGTCGAGGGCGCCGGCAAGCTGGTCGGCAAGAACGTGGTCGAGGTGGACGGCAAGCGCTACACCGGCCGCAACATCGTCCTGGCCTCCGGCTCGTACGCGAAGAGCCTGCCCGGCCTGGAGGTCGACGGCGAGCGGATCATCACCAGTGACCACGCCCTCACGATGGACCGGGTGCCGTCGTCGGTGATCGTGCTCGGTGGCGGCGTGATCGGCGTCGAGTTCGCCAGCGTGTGGAAGTCCTTCGGTGTGGACGTGACGATCGTCGAGGCGCTGCCCCGGCTGGTCGCCGCCGAGGACGAGGAGTCGTCGAAGGCGCTGGAGCGGGCCTTCCGCAAGCGGAAGATCAACTTCAAGGTCGGCAAGCCGTTCGAGAAGGTCGAGAAGACCGAGAGCGGCGTCAAGCTGACCATCCAGGGCGGCGAGGCCGTCGAGGCGGAGCTGCTGCTGGTCGCGGTTGGTCGCGGCCCGAACACCGCCAACCTCGGGTACGAGGAGCAGGGCGTCAAGATGGACCGCGGCTACGTGCTGACCGACGAGCGGCTGCGCACCAGCGTGCCGAACGTCTACGCCGTCGGCGACATCGTGCCCGGCCTCCAGCTCGCGCACCGGGGCTTCCAGCAGGGCATCTTCGTGGCCGAGGAGATCGCCGGTCAGACCCCCGCCGTGATCGACGAGGTCGGCATCCCGCGCGTCACCTACTGCGACCCGGAGCTGGCGTCGGTGGGTCTCACCGAGGCCAAGGCCAAGGAGCAGTACGGCGCTGACAAGGTCAAGACGTACAACTACAACCTGGGTGGCAACGGCAAGAGCCAGATCCTCAAGACCACCGGCTTCGTGAAGCTGGTCCGGGTCGAGGACGGCCCGGTCGTCGGCGTGCACATGATCGGCGCCCGGGTGGGTGAGCTGATCGGTGAGGCGCAGCTCATCTACAACTGGGAGGCGTACCCGGCCGAGGTCGCCCAGCTCGTGCACGCCCACCCGACCCAGAACGAGGCCCTGGGCGAGGCGCACCTGGCCCTCGCCGGCAAGCCGCTGCACGCGCACGCCTGATCATCCAAACCGCGGCGTCCGGCGACGGGCGAAGATCCCACCAGGGGAATGAAGGAGTCTCAGAAAATGCCGGTATCGGTCACCATGCCCCGGCTCGGCGAGAGCGTCACCGAGGGCACCGTCACTCGCTGGCTCAAGCAGGAGGGCGACACGGTCGAGGTTGACGAGCCCCTGCTCGAGGTCTCGACCGACAAGGTCGACACCGAGATCCCGTCGCCCGCTGCGGGCGTGCTGAGCCGGATCGTGGTCGGCGAGGACGAGACCGCCGAGGTCGGCAGCGAGCTGGCCGTCATCGCCGGTGAGGGCGAGTCGACCGGCGGTGGCGAGGCCGCCCCGCAGGAGCAGGCTCCGGCCGAGTCGGTCGAGCCGGCCGCCGAGCCGACGGCCGCCGCCGAGGGCACCGCCGACGAGGTGGCCCAGGACGAGGCTCCGGCCGAGGCGCCGGCTCCGGCCGCCGCCTCGTCGGGTGAGGGCACCGCTGTGAAGATGCCCGCCCTGGGCGAGAGCGTCACCGAGGGTACTGTCACCCGCTGGTTGAAGCAGGTCGGCGAGACCATCGAGGTCGACGAGCCGCTGCTGGAGGTCTCCACCGACAAGGTGGACACCGAGATCCCGTCGCCGGTCGCCGGCACGGTGCTGGAGATCAAGGTCGCCGAGGACGAGACCGCTGCGGTCGGCGCCGACCTCGCGATCATCGGCGCTGCCGGCGGGGCCCCCGCCCAGGCGCAGCCCGAGCCGAAGCCCGAGCCGAAGGCGGAGGCCAAGCCGGAGCCGAAGGTCGAGCCGAAGCCGGAGCCGAAGGTCGAGGAGCCGACCCCCGGCATGTCGTACAACGAGCCCGCCGCGGAGACCGAGAGCTCGGCGCAGCCGGCGAAGACCGAGCAGGCCGCGCAGCCGGCCGCGTCGACCTCGACGCCGCCACGCCCGTCCGCCCCGGCACCGGGTGCCGGCGAGGAAGCCGCCGGGTACGTCACCCCGCTGGTGCGCAAGCTGGCCAGTGAGCACGGCGTCGACCTGGCCGCGCTCAACGGCACCGGCGTGGGTGGTCGGATCCGCAAGCAGGACGTGCTGGAGGCCGCCGAGAAGGCGAAGGCCGCCAAGGCCGCTCCTGCTCCGGCCGCACAGCCAGCAGCCGCGCCGTCGGCTGCCCCGGCCAAGCCGGCCGCGAAGCCGCAGCCGAGTGGCAAGCGGGGCACCACCGAGAAGCTGCCCCGAATCCGTAAGGCCATCGCCAAGCGGTTGCACGAGTCGCTGCACGAGATGGCGCAGCTCACCACAGTGGTCGAGGTGGACGTCACCCGGATCGCCAAGTTGCGGGCGCAGGCGAAGGACTCCTTCGTGCAGCGGCACGGCGTGAAGCTGTCCTTCCTGCCGTTCTTCGCGCTCGCCGCCATCGAGGCGCTCCAGACGCACCCGATCGTCCAGGCCAGCATGGACCTGGAAGGTGGCACGATCACCTACCCGGCGGCCGAGCACCTCGGCATCGCGGTGGACACCGAGCGGGGTCTGCTGACGCCGGTCATCCACAACGCCGGCGACCTCAACCTCGGCGGCATCGCCAAGCGGGTCGCCGACCTGGCCGAGCGGACCCGGACCAACAAGATCAGCCCGGACGAGCTGGCCGGGGCGACCTTCACGCTGACCAACACGGGCAGCCGGGGCGCGCTCTTCGACACCCCGATCGTGCCGTCGCCGCAGTCGGCGATGCTCGGCACCGGTGCCGTGGTCAAGCGGCCGGTCGTGGTCAACGACCCGGAGCTGGGCGAGGTCGTCGCGATCCGGTCGATGGTCTACCTGGCCATGTCCTACGACCACCGGCTGATCGACGGCGCCGACGCCGCTCGCTTCCTGACCACGGTCAAGGAGCGGCTGGAGGCCGGCAACTTCGAGTCGGAGCTGGGCCTGGCCTGATCCACACGCAATGCCGAAGGGCGCCCCGGTCGTCGACCGGGGCGCCCTTCCGTCTGCGGTCCTCAGCTCTTGAGCAGCGCGGTCGAGACCTTCCAGAGCTGCTCGGCGGCCTCCGGGTCCAGCGCGTAGTCGGCGACGCCGGTCCGGCCGCCGGGCTGGGCGGGGGCGGCCTCCTGACAGTCCTCGAAGTAACGCCCGCCCACGCCGTCGAGCAGCGGCGAGGCCGCGACCAGCACGGAGGTGGCGGCACCCTGTTCGACGGACTTCCAGGCCGCCGCGTTGCCGGCGCGCAGCCGGTCCAGTTCCTCCTGACTCACGTAGCGCTGAAGGTTGGTCCGGATCGCGCCGGGCATCAGCGAGTTGGCCGTGATGCCGTCGTCGGCCCAGAGCCGGGACGCCTCCACGGCGAACAGCACGTTCGCCGTCTTGGACTGCCCGTACGCCTGCCACGGCTCGTACTCCCGCTTGTCGTACTGAATGTCCTCGAAGACCACGGGTGAGCGCAGGTGGGCGGCGGAGCTGACCGAGACGATCCTGGCCCCGTCGCCGGACGCGAGGGAGGGGCGTAGCCCGGTGGCGAGCGCGAAGTGCCCCAGGTGGTTGGTGGCGAACTGCATCTCCCAGCCCTGCGGGGTCCGGGACAGGGGTGCGGCCATGATGCCGGCGTTGTTGACCAGGATGTGCAGTGGGCCGTCCCAGTTGGCCACGAAGTCGGCGACCGAACCCTGGTCGGCGAGGTCGAGCGGGGCGACCAGGACGCGGTCGTTGCCTGTGGTGGCGGTGATGTCGTTGGCGGCCTGCTGACCCGCGTCGGGGTTGCGGACGGCCAGGGTGACCTCCGCGCCGGCGCTGGCCAGGGCACGGGCGGTCTCCACGCCGATCCCGGAGGACCCGCCGGTGACGATGGCCCGCCGCCGGACGAGGTCCACGCCCCGGATCACGTCCATGGCCGTGGAGTGATGGGCGAACGAAGTGGTTATCAGGTTGTTCGTCGTCATTGTCCATCCTTGTCCGGGGTAGGGCGGACCGGCCGACCCGCTGCGGGAGGCAGTGGGTCCCGGTGCTTCCCCGACCCGGACCGGAGGTAACGCCGGACTCCGTCGCCATCGCGGTTCGGGCCTCCGACCAGCCCGGACGCTGCCAGAGTGGGGTCGTGGGCGGCTACCGGCGGGGTGGACAGCTGGGACCGGCCGTCCCGATCGCCCCCGGCGCCCGGGTGGACAAGTTCGAGGTCTTCTTCGACCTGGTCTTCGTCTTCTCGTTCTTCATCATCACCCGGGCCACCGCCGCGAACATCTCCGGCCGCCAACTGCTGCACGCCGGCCTGGTGCTCGCCGTGCTCTGGTGGATCTGGGTGGTACACAGCCTGGTCGCCACCCGGGTCCGGCTCGGCGAGGGCTACGTCCCGGTGCTCATGGTGATCGCGATGGTCGCCCTGTTCGCGTTCGCGCTGGCGCTGCCGCAGGCATTCAGCGACCCGAAGGGGAGCGCCGCCGGCCCGATGCTGGTGGCCATCAGCTACGTCGTGGTCCGGGCCGTACACATGATCCTTTATCAGCACGTGGTGCGGGACAGCCCGCAGGAGCGGCGGCAACTGCGGCGGTTCGCGCCGGAACTGGCGGTGAGCATCGTGCTGCTGCTGGCCGCCGCGCTCATCCCGCCGCAGATCACCGACCCCGACCAGGCCGCCATGGTGCGCGACGGGCTGTGGATCACTGTGATCGTGGTGCAGTACGCCACCGGCTTCATCGTCGGCACCTGGGGCTGGGGGGTGACAAGCGCCGAGCACTGGACTGAGCGCTACGACCTCATCCTGATCATCGCGCTGGGCGAGTCGATCATTTCCACCGGAGTGGGCGGCAATCTGCTCGGCAAGCCGGTCACCTGGCCGGCGGTGGCGGCCGCCGCGCTCGGCATCGTGGTCACCGCGGCCCTCTGGTGGGCGCACTTCGACTTCATCGGGCCGGCCGCCCGGATCGCCCTGCACGCGGCGGAGGGTGCCCCCCGGGTGGCGATGGCCCGGGACGCGTACGCGTACCTCTACCTGCCGATGATCGCCGGGGTGATCCTCTTCTCGATCGGCAACGAGGAGGTCCTGCACAAGATCACCGACCCGGCCGGCGGGATCGCGGAGAAGGCGGAGGGACCGGCCGTGCCGATGCTCTTCGGCGGATTGATCTGCTACTTCGCCGTCAACCTGCTGTTCCAGCTACGCACCCTGTACACCGTCAGCTGGACCCGCGTCGGCGTCATCGTGGTGCTCACGGCGGCCCTCCCGATCGGCCAGCACCTGCCGGCGCTGGGCGCGCTCACCCTCGCGACAGTGATCTGCGTGGCGCTGGTGGCCGTGGAGGTGATGGTGATGTCGGGTTCCCGGCACGCGTTGCGGGCCGCCGTCTTCGAGGAGCGGACCACCCACGAGGCCCACGAGGCCGCCTGGCGTGCGCGCTGGCACGACGTCCGGGAGACCGACGAGCCGACCACGCCGTGACCGCGTCGGGGTAGGCTCCGGCGCAGCGTCGCGGTGTACCCGGCACGAAGGCCGCCGTGGGCATGGAGGCGCGGGGACAGCATGGGACGAACGTGCACCCAACCGGTTCACCGGCCGGCCGGCTCGCCGCCGTCGGCAATCAGATGATCGAGATCCACCTCTGGCTCAGCGCGGAACTGGCCCGACTCCAGGCCAGCCTCGACACCCCGTCCCGGGACCTGCGGGCGCACTGCCTGACCTTCTGCGCCGCGCTCGGCCGACACCACACCGGTGAGGACGCGGGCGCGTTCCGGCTGCTGGCCGAGGAAGCCCCCGAACTGCGCCCGGTCATCGAAAACCTGATCACCGATCACGAGGTGGTGGCGGGGATCCTGGAACGGGTCGAGGCACTGCTGGGCGGCGACGCGGCGGTGCCGGTCGCCCAGGTGCGCGCCGAGTTGGGCGGGTTGGCCGCCCTGCTGGAGTCGCACTTCCGCTACGAGGAGAAGCGGCTGGTCACCGCCCTGAACGCGCTCACCGGTCGACAGGGGACGACCGAGGACCTGCTCGGCCTGACCGCGCCCGGTCCCCGCTAGCCAGCCCCCGACCCCGGCGCGGCACCGGGCGGGCGCTCGTAGAAGCGGATCTTCTCCCGCAGGTGGTCGTACTGGTGCTGGAGCAGGCGCATCTGCTCCTCGACCCGTGCGGCGTGGTGCCGCAGCAGCTCGTGCCGCTCGTCGGCGGTGTGCTCGCCGTCGCGGGCCAGTTGCGCGTAGCGGCGCATCTGCGCGATCGGCATCCCGGTATCGCGCAGGCAGCGGAACAGCACCAGCCAGCCGAGGTCGTCGTCGGTGAAGACCCGCTGCCCGCCCGCCGTCCGCTCCACGTCCGCGAGGAGGCCGATCTTCTCGTAGTACCGCAGAGTGTCCAGGCTGAAGCCGCTGCGGCGGGCGGCCTCCGAGGGGGCGTAACCGCTCATGTCGCGAGATCGTAGTGCTTGACCTGGAGCGCGCTCCAGGTTGGAGGCTGGTGACCATGACGACGACACGGACGCTGGGACGCAGCGGCATCACGGTGAGCGCGATCGGAATGGGGTGCTGGGCCATCGGCGGCCCACTCTGGGGTGACGACGGGCAGCCGTTCGGCTGGGGTGAGGTGGACGACGCCGAGTCGATCCGCACCATCCACCGGGCGCTCGATCTCGGCGTGACCCTCTTCGACACCGCCAGCAACTACGGCGCCGGGCACAGCGAGCGGATTCTCGGTCAAGCCCTGGCCGGGCGGCGGGACAGCGTGGTGATCGCCACCAAGTTCGGCAACGTCAGCGAGGAGACCACCCGGCGGGCGCTCGGCACCGACACCAGCCCGGCCTTCGCGGTGCGCAGCCTGGACGAGTCGCTCCGCCGGCTCGGCACCGACTACGTCGACCTCTACCAACTGCACATCAACGCACTGCCGGTGCCCGCCGCGCTCGATCTGGTCGACACCCTGGAGGCCCTGGTCGACCAGGGCAAGATCCGGGCGTACGGCTGGAGCACCGACGACCCGGCCTCGGCGGAGGCGTTCGCGGCCGCCGGCCCGCGCTGTGCCGCGATCCAGCACGACCAGTCGGTGCTGCGCGACAACGCGGCGGTGCTGGCGGTCTGCGACAAACACGACCTGGCCAGCCTCAACCGTGGGCCGCTGGCGATGGGGCTGCTCACCGGGTCGACCCGGGCGGTCGGGGCGGACGATGTGCGCGGGCGCGCCCCGGAGTGGTTGGAGTGGTTCACCGACGGCCGGCCGACACCACGCTGGGCGGCCCGGGTCGACGAGGTCCGCGCGGCGCTCACCGCCGACGGGCGCGCCCTTGCCCAGGGCGCGCTCGGCTGGCTGCTGGCGCGCAGCCCCCGTACCGTGCCGATCCCCGGCCTGCGCACGGTAGCCCAGGCCGAGGAGAACCTGGCCACCCTGACGCTCGGCCCACTGAGTGCCGAGTCGTACGCCGAGGTGGAGCGACTGCTCGCCGACCTGCGCCCGGCCCCTGCGGCCTGACCACCAGGCCGGTCCACGCCCCGGGCGCCGTCACCGGAAGTCGTCCGCGTGCTCGGCGGCCCACTGCCGGAACGTGCGCCCGGGGCGGCCGGTCACCTGCTCGACGTCCGGGGCGACCCAGGCGTTGCCGTCGAGATACCGGCCCATCTCCAGGAACCACTCGATCACCTCGGCGGGATAGGTGTCCTTCCAGTGCTCGCGGGCCTGCTCCGGGGTCAGTTCGTCGAAGCGCACCGGACGACCGATCGCCGCGCCGATCATCTCGACCGCGTCCCGGCGGCGGACCGGCTCCGGCCCGGTCGGCTGGTACACCCGGCCCGCGTGGCCGTCACGGGTGAGCGCGGCCAGGATGACCGCGGCGATGTCCGCCTCGTGGACCAGTGCGCTGTTCCAGTCCCCGAACGGTGCCCGGACCACCCCCTCGGCCCGGACGGTCTGCGCCCAGTCCCGGGTGTTCGCCATGAACTCGCCGGGGAACACGTGCGTCCACTCCAGACCCGAATTCTCGATCGCCCGGTGCAGCGGCCGGTGCGGGGCCTCGACTGGGTCGTCGTCGGCCCGGCTCGGATCGTTGTGACCGAGGTGGGTGACCCGACGGACGCCGGCCTTCCGGGCCAGCTCCAAGATCTCCACACCGGTGGTCAGCGGTCCGTACCCATCCATGGCGACCAGGTGCATGCGCGTCACGCCGCGCAGTGCCGGCGCCAACGTGTGGGGCCTGGCGAAGTCGCCCGCCAGCACCTCCACCCCGCTGGGCAGCGCGGCGGCCGCCGGCGACGCCGGATCGCGGGTCAGTGCGCGTACGTCGTGGCCGGCGGCCACCAGTTGCCGGACCAGGCTGCCTCCGACGGTTCCGGTCGCTCCGGTCACCAGGATCGGCATGGTTCCTCCTCAGGAATCGCCCGACGGTGGGCACGGTGAGCCGACCCCGCCAAACGGGAGCGCTCTCGGATGGCTCATGGTCAGCCAGATCGATGCGGGAAGCAATCGCGAACACCGCATTCACGTTCGCTCTGACCTGCGGAAACGCGCCAACCACCGAATGCGCCCCGGAGCTTTTTTCTGCGCCTGGGGCACCTGTTGACCTGGGCTTTCCCATTGTCGGGCGTGCCGGCGCACATTTCTTCGCCTGCCGGTGACGTCGGCCGCCCCGCGCATCCATCGGCGGCGTTCTGGACGAAGATGGGGGTATGCGCATCCTTCTGGCCGGCGCGTCCGGCTTCCTCGGCACCCGGCTGGCCGACCGGCTCGCGGCGGACGGGCACCAGATCACCCGACTGGTCCGTCGGTCGCCGGGCGACCCGCAGGAGCGGCGGTGGGACCCCGCCGCCGGGCAGCTCGACCCGGCCGTGGTCACCGAGGCCGACGCGGTGGTCAACCTGGCCGGCGCGGGCGTCGGCGACAAGCGCTGGGACGACGACTACCGGCGGTTGATCCGGACCAGCCGGGTGGACAGCACCACCACGCTGGCGACCACCATCGCCGGGCTCCCCGCCGCGGACCGACCCCGGGTGCTGCTCAACTCGTCGGCCGTCGGCTGGTACGGCAACACCGGCGACCGGGCGGTCGAGGAGGACGCTCCGGCCGGCGAGGGCTTCCTGGCCGACGTCTGCCGGGTGTGGGAGGCGGCGACCCGACCGGCCGAGGATGCCGGGGTACGCGTGGTCCGGCTCCGCACCGGTCTGCCGCTGGACCGTGAGGGCGGGATGCTCAAGCCGCAGCTGCTGCCGTTCAAGCTGGGCATCGCCGGGCGGTTGGGCAGCGGCCGGCAGTGGCTGCCGTGGATCTCGATGGCCGACTGGCTGGACGCGACCCGTTTCCTGCTCGACAGTGACATCGCCGGCCCGGTCAACGTGGTGGGGCCGAACCCGGTGACGAACGCCGAGTTCACCCGCGAACTGGCCCGGCAGCTGCACCGCCCGGCAATCGTCCCGATCCCCGCGCTGGCGCTCAAGGTGGTCCTCGGCGGCTTCGCCCACGAGGCCCTCACCAGCACCCGAGTCCTCCCCGGCGTCCTGGCCCGAGCCGCCTACCGCTACCAGCACCCCACCCTCCCCCAAGCCCTAAAAGCAGCCCTAACCCCCCTAACCCCGCCGCGCCCGGGTTGATCATGAAATTATTGCCACTCTCCTCGGCGTGTCGTGGCAATAACTTCATGATCAACAGGGGTCAGGGGGTGGGGCTAAGGGGTGGGGGTTAGCAGCCGATCACCCAGTAG
>NZ_JAGPXW010000032.1:0-88046 GCF_018070365.1 Micromonospora sp. D93
GAGTTACGGCGGTCATGGCGGAGGGGAAACGCCCGGTTACATTCCGAACCCGGAAGCTAAGCCCTCCAGCGCCGATGGTACTGCACTCGTGAGGGTGTGGGAGAGTAGGACGCCGCCGGACAATCTTTCAGAAAAGGCCACCCCCTTTCGGGGTGGCCTTTTCTGCGTTGCCCGGGGGATCCGGCGTGTCAGTCCCGGGCCTGCATGCCGTCGCGGAGGTTGCGCAGGAGGCCGCCCGCGTCGCTGACCGACCGACCCGGGAACATCGCCATCACCACGCTGCCGTGGTCGGCCCAGCCGCACACCGCGAAGTCCCCGCCCTCGCCGCTGGTGTTGCCGCACTTCAGCACCCCGCCGAGATCGCCCGCGGGCAGCTCCCGCAGGCCGTTCACCGCACCGGTCTCGTCCGACATCAGGCGGAAGAGGCTGGCCAGGTCCCGTTCCGGCTGCCAGAGCAGGGTGGTGCCCCCGAAGATGAGCACCGAGCGTTTGTCGTCGGCCGGGTCGCGGTAGACCGTCCCGAAACTGCGGTCCAGTTCGATGTTCGCCGCCAGACCGCTGCGCAGATAGTCGGCGGTGCTCTTCGCCCGCTCGCTGTCGTCGCGGGTCAGACCCGCCACCCGATCGGGTGAGGTCAGTTGGGTGTCCTTCTGCTGTGCTACCCGCCACCCACCGACACCGAGCACCGCGGCGCCGGCCAGGCCGACCACCAGTGCGGCCGTCCAACCGATCTTGCGGCGGCGTGACCAGCCGGCGGACCCCTCGTCGGGGTCGCCTCCGGGGTCCCGGGTGCTCAGCTGGATCGGCTCTTCGGTCAGCTCGACCGGCTCGCGGCCGCCGTCGCGCGACCGCTCGGTGAGATGTGCGTCGGACATAGCCGACACCGTACGCGAACGGCAGGTGGCGCACGTCAGGTCTGCGGAAGCCCTCCGTAGACTTGTCCGGTGACCGAGAGACTGGATGCCCGACGCCCCGACGCCCCGACCCTTGCCGGCCAGTACCAGCCCGGTGAGGTAGAGCAGCGACGGTACGAGCAGTGGGTAGCCGGCGGGCACTTCCGGGCCTCCGCCGACAGCGACAAGCCCCCCTTCACCATCGTCATCCCGCCGCCGAACGTCACCGGCTCGCTGCACATGGGCCACGCGTTCGAGCACACGTTGATGGACGCGTTGACCCGACGTAAGCGGATGCAGGGCTTCGAGGCGCTGTGGCTGCCGGGCATGGACCACGCCGGCATCGCCACCCAGAACCTGGTCGAGCGCCAGCTCGCCGCCGAGGGTCTTTCCCGGCACGATCTCGGCCGGGAGAAGTTCGTCGAGCGGGTCTGGCAGTGGAAGGCCGAGTCCGGCGGCGCCATCCTCGGCCAGATGCGCCGCCTCGGCGACTCCGTCGACTGGGACCGCGAGCGCTTCACGATGGACGCGGGGCTGACCCGCGCCGTCCAGACGATCTTCAAGAAGCTCTTCGACGACGGCCTCATCTACCGGGCCAACCGGATCATCAACTGGTGTCCGCGCTGCCTCACTGCGCTCTCCGACATCGAGGTCGAGCACACCGACGACGACGGCGAGCTGATCTCGATCCGCTACAGCGACGAGGTCGTGGTGGCCACCACCCGTGCCGAGACGATGCTCGGCGACACCGCGGTGGCGGTGCACCCCGACGACGAGCGCTACCAGCACCTGATCGGCACGGAGGTCGAGCTGCCGCTGACCGGCCGCCGGATCCCGATCGTCGCCGACGCGCACGTCGACCCGTCGTTCGGCACCGGCATGGTCAAGGTGACGCCCGCCCACGACCCGAACGACTTCGAGATCGGCCAGCGGCACGACCTGCCCGCGCTCACCGTGATGGACGAGCGCGGTGTGATCACCGTGCCCGGCCCGTTCGAGGGGTTGGACCGGTTCGAGGCGCGGCCCGCGATCGTGGCGGCGCTGCGGGAGCAGGGCCTGATCGTCGCCGAGAAGCGCCCGTACGTGCACGCGGTCGGGCACTGCTCGCGCTGCAAGACCACTGTCGAGCCGCGGCTGTCGCTGCAGTGGTTCGTCAACACCGCCCCGCTGGCCCAGGCCGCGGGTGACGCGGTGCGCGACGGTCGGGTCCGCATCGAGCCGGCCGAGTTGGCCAAGCGCTACTTCGCCTGGGTCGACAACATGCACGACTGGTGCATCTCCCGCCAGCTGTGGTGGGGGCACCGCATCCCGGTCTGGTACGGCCCGGCGGGTGAGATTGTCTGCGTCGGCCCCGACGAGGCGCCGCCGACCGGCGAGGGCTGGCACCAGGACGAGGACGTCCTGGACACCTGGTTCTCCAGCGGTCTGTGGCCGTTCTCCACCCTGGGCTGGCCCGAGCAGACCCCGGACCTGGCGAAGTTCTACCCGACCAGCGTGCTGGTCACCGGGTACGACATCCTGTTCTTCTGGGTCGCCCGGATGATGATGTTCGGCCTCTACGCGATGGACGGCCGGCCGCCCTTCGACGTGGTCGCGTTGCACGGCATGGTGCGCGACCAGTTCGGCAAGAAGATGTCGAAGTCGTTCGGCAACGTGGTCGACCCGCTGGACTGGATCGACAGGTACGGCGCCGACGCCACCCGGTTCACCCTGGCGCGGGGCGCGAACCCCGGCCAGGACGTCCCGGTCAGCGAGGAGTGGTGCCAGGGCTCGCGCAACTTCTGCAACAAGCTCTGGAACGCCACCCGGTTCGCCCTGATGAACGGCGCGCACACCACTGGCGACCTGCCTCCCACCGAGCAGCTCTCCACCGTCGACCGGTGGATCCTGTCCCGGTTGGCGCACGTCACCGCCGAGGTCGACGAGCAGTTCGAGGCGTACGAGTTCGCCAAGGTGTGTGACCTGCTGTACCACTTCGCCTGGGACGACGTCTGCGACTGGTACGTCGAGCTGAGCAAGCCGGTGCTCGCCGAGGGCGGTGAGCGCGCGGAGGCCAGCCGCCGGGTGCTCGGGCACGTGCTCGACCAGCTGCTGCGGCTGCTGCACCCGGTCATCCCGTTCGTCACCGAGGAGTTGTGGCTCGCGCTGACCGGCGGCGAGACGGTGCAGGCCGCCGCCTGGCCGGTGGCCGACCGGTCGCTGATCGACGACGCCGCCGAGGCCGAGCTGGTCGGCGTGCAGCGGGTGGTCACCGAGATCCGGCGGTTCCGTTCCGACCAGGGGCTGCGCCCGACGCAGCGGGTGGCTGCCCGCCTGGACGGGCTGTCCGGCGCGGGTATCGCGGCCCACGAACCGCTGATCCGTTCGCTGGTCCGGCTGGACCCGGCCGGTGACGACTTCCAGGCCAGCGCCACGCTGGCCATGCCCGGCGCGGTCGGTGTCGCGTTGGACACCCGGGGGTCGATCGACGTGGCCGCCGAGCGGGCCCGGCTGACGAAGGACCGCGCAGCCGCCGAGAAGGAGGTCGCGCAGGCCCGGGCGAAGCTCGACAACCCTGCCTTCATCGGCAAGGCCCCCGAGCCGGTGGTCGCGAAGATCCGCGACCGGCTCGCCACCGCCGAGGCCGACCTGGTCCGGATCGACGCTGCTCTGGAGACACTGCCCTCGTGACCGACCGTACCGATTTCGCCGCCGTCGAAGCCGAGCTGAACGCCCGCGGCTTCACCCGCATGGTCTTCGAGCTGGACCGGATCGAGTCGCTGCTCGACCTGCTCGGCAGCCCACAGCGGGCGTACCCCGCGATCCACCTGACCGGCACCAACGGCAAGACCTCCACCGCGCGGATGATCGACTCGCTGCTGCGGTCGCACGGACTGCACACCGGGCGGTACACCAGCCCGCACCTGGAGACCGTCCGGGAGCGGATCAGCCTGGACGGGGAGCCGGTCAGCGAGGAGCGGTTCACTTCGGTGTACCGCGAGATCAAACCGCTGGCCGAGCTGGTCGACGCACGGTCGGACGAGCCGCTGACGTACTTCGACATGACCACCGCGTTGGCGTTCGCCACGTTCGCCGACGCGCCTGTCGACATCGCTGTGGTCGAGGTCGGCCTCGGCGGTGCCGAGGACGCCACAAACGTTCTCCAGGCCGGGGTCTGTGTGATCACCCCGATCGGGCTGGACCACACCGAGTGGCTCGGCGACACGCTTCAGGACATCGCGCTGGCCAAGGCCGGCATCATCCACCCGGGCGCCACCGTGATCGCGGCAGCGCAGGAGGAGGAGGCCGCTGGTCCCATCCTCGAACGCTGCGCCGAGGTCGGAGCCACCATCGCCCGGGAGGGCGGCGAGTTCGGCGTACTGGGTCGGGCGGTCGCAGTCGGCGGGCAGGTGCTCACCCTCCAGGGCCTGGGCGGCGTGTACGACGACATCTTCATCCCGCTGCACGGCGCCCATCAGGCGCAGAACGCGGCGGTGGCGCTCGCCGCCGTGGAGGCGTTCCTGGGTGCGGGGGCCCGACGTCAGCTGGACATCGAGGCGGTCCGGGAGGGCTTCGCCTCGACCAGCTCCCCGGGTCGGCTGGAGCGGGTCCGGAACGCCCCGACCATCCTGCTGGACGGTGCGCACAACCCGCACGGCATGAAGGCCACCGTCACCGCGCTCCAGGAGGAGTTCGCGTTCAGCAAGCTGGTGGCCGTGATCGGCGTACTCGCCGACAAGGACGCGGAAGCGATGCTGGAGCTGCTGGAGCCGGTGGTCGACCAGGTGGTGGTCACCCGCAACAGCTCGCCACGGTCGATGCCGACGGACGAACTCACCGCGCTGACCGCCGAGATCTTCGGCGAGGAGCGGGTGGCCTCGGCGGAGGAGATGCCGGACGCCATCGAGTTGGCGGTGGCGATGGCCGAGGAGGACGTCCCAGGTGAGCTGAGCGGCGTCGGGGTGCTGATCACGGGTTCCGTGGTGACGGTCGCCGACGCGCGCAGGCTGCTGAAGCGATGACCAGCCCGGAGCGGGACCCGCACACCACCGAGGACCCGACCGGCCCGCCGGCCGAGCAGCCGGTGGGGGAGGAGCCCACGACCGGGCAGCCGCGGCGCTCCGGGTTGCGCAACCCGGAGCGGGCGGTACGCGGTCTCGGCGCTGGCACGCTCAGCCTGGAGGCGCTGGTGCTCCTGCTGGCGATCCAGCCGATCCGGGTGGTCCGCGGTGACCTCGGCGGCGCCGCGATCGGTGCGGTCGTGGCACTGGCGGTGGCCGCCGTGGTGCTCGCCGGCATGATGCGCCGCCCCTGGGCCTGGAACGCCGGCACCGTGCTCCAGGGCCTGTTGTTGCTGGGCGGTCTGCTGCACTGGTCGCTGCTCGGGCTGGGCATCATCTTCGCCCTGGTCTGGGCGTACGCGTTGCACGTTCGCCGCGTCATCCTCGGCTGACGCCTGACCCGGCCGGTGGCACCCCCGGCGCGAACGGGCCGGGTCAGGCGTCGGCGCGTTCGCGCCACTGGGTGAGCGCGACGCCGTGGCCGTCCGGGTCGCGGAAGGCCGCCGCCCACCCCTCCAGCTTGGTGCCCCGGTTGACCACGCGGGGCGCGTACGTGAAGCGGACGCCCGACTCGCGCAACCGCTCGTACGCCGCCTCGATGTCGTTCACCTCGAGGTTGACGTGCACCAGTCGGCGGCTGATGGGCGCTGCGCCGCTCACCTCGCGCAGGACGATCCGGGTCGCCCCGGAGGCGAGGACGGCGTTGTGGGCACCCTGGTCGACCTCGCTGAAGCCGAGCACGTCGCGGTAGAAGCCGAGCGACCGCGGCAGGTCGGTGACCAGCAGGGTGAGACCCACCCCGCTGATCGGCGCGGCCGAGCCGCCGTCGAACCCGAAGATCGCCCGGTCCAGTTCCTCGTTGGTCACTGTCGTGCGGGCCGCCCCGGCCGGTGCAGGGTCGTCCAGCGGAAGGTCGAGGGGGTCCAGCGGGTCGGCCAAACCCGGGCCGGACCGCTGCGTGGGCGGTGGGTCGGAGCGCTGCGCGCTGGGCGGGTCGACGAAGTCGTCCGAGGACGGGGTGGTCGGGCCGTCCGCCTCCGGAGCGTCGGACCGGTCGGCGGTGGGCTCGTCGAAGCGCTCCTCGACGGGCGGGCGCGGCGCGGGAGTGGTTGCCCGTCGGGGCAGCCCACCGGCCTGCGGTTCGACGACGACGCCCTCCAGCACCATCGGGCCACCCGGGCTCTGGTGCATCACCACGGGCTGGCGCTCCTCGGGCACGACGACCGGGTCGTCACGCCGGAGGTCGTCACGCCGGGGGTCGGTGCGCAGAGGGTCACCGAGCGGGTCCCGGAACGGGTCACCGACCGGGTCGCGGAAGTCGTCGCGGAAGTCGTCGTCCGGCGCACGGTCGGCCCAGGGTGGCGCGTCCTGCTGGATCAGCAGCTCGTCCATCGCCTCCGCGTCGGCGAACTCGGGCGGGAGATCGGCGACGGCGGCGGCGGTCTCGGCATGGGTCGGCACCTCGTCCCAGAGGACCTTGACGTGCCGCTGGTCGTCCAATGCGACCCGGATCGGCAGGGTCTGGCCCAGCGACGGCCACTTGGAGACCGGCACCCTCGGCTCGATGATTTTCTTGGACCGCGGCGGCAGACCAGGGGCGTCGATCACCAGTTGCAGTTCGCAGCGGCCGAAAGCGTACTGGGTGGGTGGTTCGGAGGCGCTGTGCACGTGCCCGACACCGACGACCCACGTGCGACCGCCGCCGCGTAAGGTCGCCAGCGCGATCGCCAGCACCAGCAGGGCGACCCCGAGAGCCACGATGGCCCAACTGGTCATGCCCAGCCCGAACAGGACGATGAACGTGGCCACGGTGCCCAGCACCGTGCCGATCAGCTTGCGTACCGGCGCGATGGGTCGGTTCCCGCCATTCGCCACAGTGGACCTCCCGGGGGTCAGGGCCAGGCTAGGCCGGATCGGCCACCGGGGGAAAGACCGGCCGCCGCGCCGGCGCCGGGACCGGGTCGCTAGGCTGACCGTACCGATCCCAAGCGTTCAGTGCGTACAGGAGGAACCCAGCGTGTCCAGCAACAGCCCGGATGAGCGCAGCCTCGTTCTGATCAAGCCCGACGCGGTTCGCCGCGGCCTGGTCGGCGAGGTCCTCTCCCGCTTCGAGCGCAAGGGGCTGCGGATCGACGCGATGGTGCACCGGACGATGGACGCCGCGCTCGCCGACGAGCACTACGCCGAGCACGTCGACAAGGCGTTCTACCCGCCGCTGAAGGACTTCATGACCGGCGGCCCACTGGTCGCCCTGGTGCTCTCCGGCGACCAGGTCATCGACGTGGTCCGCGGGCTGGTCGGCGCCACCGACGGGCGCAAGGCAGCCGCCGGCACCATCCGGGGTGACCTGTCGCTGTCCAACCGGGAGAACCTGGTGCACGCGTCCGACTCGACGGACAGCGCCAAGCGCGAGATCGCGCTCTGGTTCCCCGAGCTGGGCTGACGTCCACCGGCCCGGGGGCCGACCGACGACGCCCCGGTTCAGTCGATCGCCGGCACCTTCGCCGGGTTGCCGACCACGTAGATCCCGGTGATCCGTCCGTCGGCCGCGGCGATGGTCAGCGTGTACCGACTGCCGTCCGCGCGGGTGATCAGCATCGCGGGTTCCCCGTTGAGCTCGACCGGATCCATGATCGTCCGGTGACGCGGGCCGTAGACCCCGGCGTAGAACCTGGCGATCCGGTCCGCGCCGGTGACCGGGTTGAGGGCGGCCCGCGCCCGACCGCCACCGTCGTTCCACGCTGTGGCGTCGGCGGCCACCAGGTCAGTGAGCGTCGCCAGGTCACCGTCGCGGGCGGCCGCGAGGAACGCGTCCAGCAGCCGCTCCCGCTCCGGGCGACTGGCGGTGAACCGGCGCTGCTCCTGCCGTACCCGCGCGGTCGCCCGGTGGTACAGCTGGCGGCAGTCGGCGGCGGACCGGTCCAGGATCTCGGCGATCTCCGCGTACGGCACGTCGAAGGCCGTGTGCAGGACGTACACCGCTCGCTCCGGCGGGGTGAGCCGCTCCAGCACGTGCAGCAACGCGGTGGAGAGCGAGTCGCGTAGCTCCACCCGGTCCAGTGGCCCGAACGGCGACGGCGCGGTCGGCACCGGTTCGGGCAACCACGTCCCGACGTACGTCTCGCGGGCCGCCTGCCGGGCGCGCAGCCGGTCCACTGCCAACCGGGTGACCACCCGGGACAGGTACCGGCGCGGCTCCTCGACCCGGGCCCGGTCCACACCCACCCAGCGCAGGTACGACTCCTGGAGCACGTCCTCCGCGTCGTGCCGGCTGCCGAGCAGGCGGTACGCGAGCCCAAGCAGCATCGGCCGGTGCGCCTCGAGCGCACCGGCCGCCTCTGCTGCCGCCTCGGTGGTCACGCCTGGGTCGGAGGCTCCAGCCGCATCGTCACCCCGATCCGATTCCACACGTTGATTGTGGCAATCGCGATGACGAGGTCGGCCAGTTCCTTCTCCGACCAGACCTTCGCGGCGTCGTCCCACACGTCGTCCGGCACCCCGTGCTCACCGAGCCGGGTGACCGCGTCGGTGAGGGCCAGCGCGGCCCGCTCCCGCTCGTCGAAGAAGGGCGCCTCCCGCCAGGTGGCGACCGCGAACAGCCGCCGGCTCGACTCGCCGTCGGCGAGCGCGTCCCGGCTGTGCATGTCCACGCAGTACGCGCACCCGTTGATCATCGACGCCCGTAGCTTCACCAGCTCCAGCACTGTGCGGTCGACGTTCGTCTGGACGTACTTCTCCAACCCCATGACGGCCTTGTACGCCTGCGGTGCGACCTCGGCCGCGTTCATCCGTTGCACGACTACCTCCTGATCGGTCCGACACCCGTACGACGGGTGGGCCGGTTTGGTCGTGACAACCGGGTGTGTGAGCCCGCTCATGTCGCCGAAACCGCCGGGGTGGGGAGAGGGGCGGGGAACGGGCGGGAGGGGGAGCGGGTCTTGTATCGTTTGGGACCGTAAGGCTTTGACCCGGCTATCACCGGTGAGCCTCCGGAAGAACAGCCGGGTGACCGGCCCAGTAGAACCGGACGGGTGCGGCCCGTCACAGCCGGCAAATGAGCGGGCGGTCGATCCTGACCGCCAAGCGGGGTGGTACCGCGGGCCACCCGGGAGCGCCGTTCCAGGCGTACCCCGGAAAGCTCGTCCTCGCAGACCACGTTGCGTGAGCTGCATGAGGAGAGCGACCCCCGATGGCCTACCCGTTGCACGACCCGACCGCCGCCGGTGTGCCGGCGAGCCCGGACCTGCCCGCGGTCGAGCGCCGGGTGCTGGAGCACTGGACGGCCGACAAGACCTTCGAGGCGTCGGTCGAGGCCCGTCCGGCCGGCGACGACGGCAAGAACGAATACGTCTTCTACGACGGCCCGCCCTTCGCCAACGGCCTGCCGCACTACGGTCACCTCTTCACCGGCTACGTCAAGGACGTGGTGCCGCGCTACCAGACCATGCGCGGCCGGCACGTCGAGCGGCGCTTCGGCTGGGACTGCCACGGCCTGCCCGCCGAGGTGGTGGCCGAGAAGCAGCTCGGCATCACCAGCAAGGCGGAGATCATCGACCTGGGCGTGGCCCGGTTCAACGAGGCCTGCCGTACCTCGGTGCTGGAGTTCACCCAGGACTGGGAGCGGTACATCAACCGGCAGGCCCGCTGGGTCGACTTCAGCAACGACTACAAGACCCTCGACCTGGACTACATGGAAAGCGTCATGTGGGCCTTCAAGACCCTGCACGACAAGGGTCTGATCTACGAGGGCTTCCGGGTGCTCGCGTACTGCTGGCGCTGCGAGACCCCGCTGTCGAACACCGAGACCCGGATGGACGACGTCTACCGGGACCGGCACGACCCCACCCTGTCGGTGTGGTTCGAGCTGACCGCCGACGAGTCCGCGCCGGAGCTGGTGCGCGGGCCGGTCAAGCTGGGCGTCTGGACCACCACGCCGTGGACCCTGCCGTCGAACCTGGCGCTCGCCGTCGGCCCCGACATCGAGTACGCGGTGCTGGAGCGCGAGGGTCAGCGTCACGTCGTCGGCGCGGCGCGGCTGGCCGCGTACGCCAAGGAGCTGGACGGCTACGAGCAGGTCGGTACCGTGTACGGCCGGGACCTGGTCGGGCGCCGCTACACGCCGCTGTTCGACTTCCTCGTCGAGCAGGCCGGGGAGAACGCCTACCAGGTGCTCGGCGCGGAGTTCGTCACCACCGAGGACGGCACCGGGATCGTCCACCTGGCCCCGGCCTTCGGTGAGGACGACCAGAACGTCTGCAACGCCGCCGGCATCCCCACCATCGTCACTGTCGACGACCACACCCGGTTCACCGCGCTGGTCCCGCCGTACCAGGGTGAGCAGGTCTTCGACGTCAACAAGCCGGTGATCCGGGAGCTGAAGGACCGGGGGGTGGTGCTCAAGCAGGACACCTACACCCACTCGTACCCGCACTGCTGGCGCTGCGACACCCCGCTGGTCTACAAGGCGGTGTCCTCGTGGTTCGTCGCGGTGACCCAGTTCCGGGACCGGATGGTCGAGCTGAACCAGGAGATCAACTGGACGCCCGGCCACATCAAGGACGGTTCGTTCGGCAAGTGGCTGGCCAACGCCCGGGACTGGTCGATCAGTCGGAACCGGTTCTGGGGCTCGCCGATCCCGGCGTGGAAGTCCGACGACCCGAACTACCCCCGGCTGGACGTCTACGGCTCGCTGGCTGACATCGAGCGGGACTTCGGCGTACGCCTGACCGACCTGCACCGGCCGGCGGTGGACGACCTGGTCCGCCCCAACCCGGACGACCCTACGGGTGCGTCGATGATGCGTCGGGTGCCGGAGGTGCTGGACTGCTGGTTCGAGTCCGGGTCGATGCCGTTCGCCCAGGTGCACTACCCGTTCGAGAACGCGGACTGGTTCGAGCACCACTACCCGGGTGACTTCATCGTCGAGTACATCGGGCAGACCCGCGGCTGGTTCTACACGATGCACGTGCTGGCCACCGCGCTGTTCGACAGGCCGGCGTTCCGCAACTGCCTGAGCCACGGCATCCTGCTCGGGTCGGACGGGCGCAAGATGTCCAAGAGCCTGCGCAACTACCCGGACGTCTACCACGCCTTCGACTCGTACGGCTCGGACGCGATGCGGTGGATGCTGATGTCCTCGCCGGTGCTGCGCGGTGGGGACATGGCGGTCACCGAGTCGGGCATCCGCGACGCCGTTCGGCAGGTGCTGCTGCCGCTGTGGAACGTGTGGTACTTCTTCACGCTCTACGCCAACGCCGACGGGTACCGGGCAAAGCGGAAGACCGACGCGGAGCCGATCGGCGACGGCGAAGCCGCCGCCGGCACCCTGCTCGACAGGTACGTGCTGGCGAAGACGAACGAGCTGGTGTCGACTGTCGGCGCGCAGATGGACGCGTACGACATCTCCGGTGCCTGCGGCACCATCCGGTCCTACCTCGACGCGCTGACCAACTGGTACGTGCGCCGGTCCCGGGACCGGTTCTGGTCCGGCGACGCCGACGCCTTCGACACGCTGTCGACGGTGCTGGAGACGCTCTGCCGGGTGGTGGCGCCGCTCGCGCCGCTGACCGCGGAGGAGATCTGGCGTGGCCTGACCGGGGAGCGTTCGGTGCACCTGACCGACTGGCCGGAGGCGAGCGAGTTCCCAGCCGACCACGACCTGGTCGCCGCGATGGACAACGTGCGGGCGGTCGCCTCGGCGGCGCTGTCGCTGCGCAAGGCCAAGGGGCTGCGGGTGCGACTGCCGCTGTCCAAGCTGACCGTGGCCTCGCCGGTCGCGGAGCAGCTGCGGCCGTTCGCCGACCTGGTCGCCGACGAGGTCAACGTGAAGACCGTGGAGTTCAGCGCGGAGCTGTCCGCGTACTGCGAGCAGGTGTTGACTGTGGTGCCCCGGGCGCTCGGCCCGCGGGTCGGCAAGCAGGTGCAGCAGGTGATCAAGGCGGTCAAGGCGGGCGAGTGGGAGCTGGTCGACGGCGCCCCGGTGGCCGCCGGCGTCACCCTCGCCGAGGGTGAGTACGAGCTGCGCCTGGTCGCCGCCGACGCCGAGCACTCCGCGCCGCTGCCCGGCGGCGAGGGCGTGGTGGTGTTGGACACCGACGTCACCCCGGAGTTGGCCGCCGAGGGGCTGGCCCGCGACGTGGTGCGGGTGGTGCAGCAGGCCCGCCGGGACGCCGACCTGGACGTCTCGGACCGGATCGTGGTGTCGGTGTCGGCGTCCGACGAGGTACGCGCGGCGGTGGCCGCGTACGTCGACTTCGTCTCCGCGGAGGTGCTGGCCGACTCGGTGGACTTCGCCGAAAGTCCGGACGGCTCCGCCGTCGAGGGCCCGGACGGCTCCGCCGTTGAGGGCCTGGAGGGGTTCGCTGGCGAGGTCGGCGATGGTGAGCGGGTAACTGTGGTCGTACGCCGGGTATAACGGACCATCGCCCGGTTGCGGGCGCCTCCCACCTCCGTCGGAGAGGTGTGGAGGCGTCCGCTACCGTGACACCGCCTGTTCGCACCTGATCTGCCGGAGGACCAGTGCCCCTGCTCTACACCATCGGCAAGCTGACCGTGGCGCCCGCGCTGCGGTTGGCGTTCCGCCCGACCGTGGAAGGGCTGGAACACGTGCCGGAGACCGGTGGCGCGGTCTTCGCCGGTAACCACCTCTCGGTGGCCGACGAGCTGTTCCTCGGCACGGTCGTGCCCCGGCACCTGGCGTTCTGGGCCAAGTCGGAGTACTTCACGGGCGCCGGCGCGAAGGGCGCGTTCTCCAAGTTCGTCCTCACCGGCCTGGGCGCGATCCCGGTCGAGCGGGCCGGTGGCCGGGCGGCGCTGTCCGCGTTCGACGCGGCGATCCCGGCGCTCAAGGGCGGTGACCTGGTGGTGGTCTACCCGGAGGGCACCCGCTCTCCGGACGGCAAGCTCTACCGGGGGCGGACCGGCGCGGCTCGGCTGGCGATCTCGGCCGGCGTACCGATCATTCCGGTCGGCATGATCGGCACGGACAAGGCGCAGCCGATCGGTGCCCGGGTGCCCCGGCCGGGCACTGCCAAGATCACGGTTCGATTCGGCAAGCCGCTGGACTTCACCGGCCGACCGGACGACCGCACCTCACTGCGGCAGATGACCGACGAGCTGATGAGTGAGATCCAGAAGCTCACCGGCCAGGAGTACGTGGCCCGCTACGCCCCGCCGCGCGCCCACTCGGACTCGACAGGCGACGCCTGACCCCGGCTGCCGCCGGCAGTGCACGTGCCGCGCGGGCCGACCGCGCGGGGTGCGGCTCAGCCCCGCTCGGGCTGGACGATCTGGGCGCGCAGGGTGGCCAGCAGGTCGGCACTGTCGGCCACCGAGAGCCGGGTGAACACGCCGGTGGCGATGCTGCCGTGGTCGACCGACGTGCAGACCACCACGGCACTGCCGTCGGCGCTACCCACCGCGCATCGTTCGTGCCTGCCCCGCACACCGGTGTCCACGCTCTCCGGAGCGTCCAGCGCGAACCGCGCGGTGAGCCGACTGATCTCGGCTTCCGCGTCCGACTCCGGACTCAGCCGGAAGCCGGTGCCCCCGAAGACGGTCACCAGTTTGCCGCTCGTCGTTGAGTAGACGCCGGCGAACGTGTCCTCGGCCAGCCAGTGCTCCTTGCGTACCTCGTTCTCCAACGTCTGGGCGGTCTCCGTGCTGCGGTTGTCCTGCCGCAGGCTGAGGTCGTCCACCTGGACGGGCAGTGCCGCGCGCGCCGGGTACTGGGCCGAGATCGGGAACCCGTAGTAGGCGGGGCAGCCACAGCAGCAGGCCAGCGTGAGGAGCAGCAGCCACGGCCAGCGACGTCGCCGGCGGACCGGGACCGGCACGTACCCCTTGGGGGCCTGCCAACCGGGCGGTGGCGTCGGCGGTGGCGCTGTCGATCGCCGGCCCCGGCGCTGCTTCGGCACTTTCGGCGCCTTCTGCGGCGCGGGTGGCGACACCGGTCGGGCCGGCACCATGGGCCCGACGGCCCGCGGTGCGCTCGGGGCAGCCGGCGGCGGCACGGGGTGTGGCCCGGCCGGGGAAGCTGGCGGCCCGGACCACTGCCGGGTGTCCGGCGGCGTCGGGTACGACATCGTCGGCGGCAGCGGGGGCAGTTCGGCGGAGGGCAGGTCCCAGCCGCCGGTGTCCACGCCGGCCCACGGGTCGACAGGCGTCTGGTGCTCCGGCGGCCCGACGGGGACCGGCGGGGGAGGGGTCGGCTCGGCCGACTCGCCCCAGGAGGACCGGCGTGGCAGCGGCGGCGGCACCGGCGCCGAGCCGCTCCACCTGGGCGCCGGGACCTCCGCGGTGGCGGTGGGTTCCGGCTGGTCCGGGGGGTCCTGCTGGTCCGAGGGTTCCGGCTGGTCCGAGGGTACGGGTGGGGAGGTCGGCTCGTCGGCGACCGCCGGGTCCTGCTCCGGCTCCGTGCCCGGGGTGCTCCCGTCGGCCGGCCGTGCTTCCGGCTGGGGCTCCGGCATCGCGGCAATCTCCTCTCGCGCCGATCCGAGGTTAGTACCGCGCCGCCACCACCGCCGATCGGGCGTGCGCGCGATAGTCGCCGAGCGAACGCGTACCCTTGGGCATCATGAGTGCCCCGTCCACGACGCCGCGCGCGGCCGCGACCAATTCCGTCTGGTCCCAGCTCGAGCCGCTGCTGCCCCAGGTCTCCAAGCCCATCCAGTACGTCGGGGGCGAGTTGGGCGCGGTGACGAAGGACTGGGGCGCGGCGACCGTGCGCTGGGCGCTGATGTATCCCGACGCCTACGAGGTGGGCCTGCCCAACCAGGGCGTGCAGATCCTCTACGAGGTGCTCAACGAGCTGCCCGACACCCTCGCCGAGCGGACGTACGCGGTCTGGCCGGACCTGGAGACGCTGATGCGCACGCACGGCGTGCCGCAGTTCACCGTCGACGCGCACCGGGCGGTGCGCGGGTTCGACGTGTTCGGCATCTCCTTCTCCACCGAGCTTGGCTACACCAACATGCTCACCGCGATCGACCTGGCCGGCATCCCGATGCTGGCCGCCGACCGCACCGACGCCGACCCGGTGATCGTGGCCGGCGGGCACGCCGCGTTCAACCCGGAGCCGATCGCCGACTTCATCGACGCCGCGGTGCTCGGCGACGGCGAGGAGGCGGTCCTGGAGATCACCGCGATCGTCCGGGAGTGGAAGGCCGAGGGCTCGCCGGGCGGCCGTGACGAGCTGCTGCTGCGGCTGGCCCGCACCGAGAGCGTCTACGTTCCGCGCTTCTACGACGTCGACTACCTGCCGGACGGCCGGATCCAGCGGGTCGTGCCGAACCGGGCGGACGTGCCGTTCCGGGTGCACAAGCGCACGACGATGGACCTGGACGCCTGGCCGTACCCGAAGAAGCCCCTCGTTCCGCTGGCCGAGACGGTGCACGAGCGGTACGCGGTGGAGATCTTCCGGGGCTGCACCCGGGGATGCCGGTTCTGCCAGGCCGGGATGATCACCCGGCCGGTGCGGGAGCGGTCGATCACCACTGTCGCCCAGATGGTCCGCGAGGGCCTGGAGTTCTCCGGCTTCAACGAGGTCGGCCTGCTGTCGCTCTCCTCCGCGGACCACTCCGAGATCGGCGACATGTGCTCGGGCCTCGCCGAGCAGTACGCGGGCACGAACGTCTCGCTGTCGCTGCCGTCGACCCGGGTGGACGCCTTCAACATCGACCTCGCGCAGGAGCTGTCCCGCAACGGGCGGCGTACCGGCCTGACCTTCGCCCCGGAGGGCGGGTCGGAGCGGATCCGCAAGGTCATCAACAAGATGGTGACGAAGGAAGACCTGATCCGGACGGTCGTCACCGCGTACACCAACGGCTGGCGGCAGGTGAAGCTCTACTTCATGTGCGGCCTGCCCACCGAGACCGACGAGGACGTCCTCGAGATCGCGGAGATGGCCCACGAGGTGATCAGGGCCGGCCGGGCCGCGACCGGCTCCAAGGACATCCGTTGCACGGTGTCCATCGGCGGGTTCGTGCCGAAGCCGCACACCCCGTTCCAGTGGGCCTCCATGGACCGTCCGGAGGTCATCGACCACCGGCTCAAGATCCTCAAGCAGGCCATCAACGCGGACCGTTCGCTGGGCCGGGCCATCGGCTACCGCTACCACGACGGCGAGCCGTCGCTCATCGAAGGACTGCTCTCCAGGGGTGACCGCCGGGTCGGCTCGGTGATCCGCAAGGTCTGGGAGAACGGCGGCCGGTTCGACGGGTGGAGCGAGCACTTCTCGTACCAGCGCTGGGTGGACGCGGCGGCCGAGACGCTGCCCGCGTTCGGGGTGGATCTCGACTGGTTCACCACCCGTCAGCGCGACGAGCTGGAGGTCCTGCCCTGGGACCACCTCGACTCGGGCCTGGACAAGGACTGGCTCTGGCAGGACTGGCAGGACTCGGTCAGCGGGTTCGAGCAGGACGACTGCCGGTGGACCCCCTGCTTCGACTGCGGTGTCTGCCCATCGATGGACACTGAGATCCAGATCGGCCCCACCGGCAAGAAGTTGCTGCCGCTCACCCCGCTGGGCGGCAACGGCATGAAGGTCCCGTCGGGCCACTCGCACTCGCACCCCTGACCGGGGTAGCGCCGGCTGGCGGCGCACCACCCTCCACATCCGACATGTCGCCCAACGGGTCCGCGTCTCGCGGGCCCGTTGGCCCGTTACGGGCCTCGCCGCGCATCGGACCTTCCCCGAGATCGGCGGTCATCTGTACCACGTGGTGGTGGCTGGGGCTGCCTCGACTAGGTCAGACTCGATACGCTGCGTCTGACATGGACCGACCCGGCGGGTCGGGAACGGGGGAGGAAGCGCATGGGTAGCATCCCGCCGCCGAGCATCGGCGATCTGCACGTCAGCGTCGAGGACCTGGACGCCGCCGCCACGTACGTCGAGCGGCTCAGGCAGTACATCGACGACACCATCAAGTACGAGATGGAACGCATCAAGGAGCGGATGAAGGGCGACAGCAACAACGCCCAGACCGTCCCGAACGGCACTCCCTTCGGCGCGTACGAGGACGCCCGCATGCAGTGGCGTGCCCTGGAGGTGTCCACGGCGAACATGGAAGCGCACCTCACGACGCTCTCCCAGAAGCTCGCCGCGCTCAAGGAGGGCACCGAGGAGATCGCCAAGGCGTTCCGCGACACCGAGGCGCGCAACGGCGCCAACGGCAAGGAGATCGAGCGGTTGCTGGAGTCGGCGGCGCCGCCGCCCACGGCCAGCGGCGCACCCACCTACCCGTACACGGCCTGAGGGGGACGTCATGGCTGGAGGAACCTGGGAGCGGTGCGTCCGCGAGGTGACGCTCTCCGCGGACCCGGAAACTGTCGGATCGGTCGGAGCGGGCTGGAGCAATCTCTCCAGCGGCCTGCAACAACTGCGGGACGCGCTCGTCGGTCGGTCGTTCGTCGGCCCGATCGCTACGGGCCAGGAGCGCCCGCACGTCGGCGGTCTGCCCGGGATGCTGGCCGGCTGGAAGGGCAGCGGTGGCGACGCGTACCGCGAGCACCTGGGCAAGATTGGCAAGCAGATCGAGGATCTGATCACCGACGCGACGAACGTCAGTGGCGCGTTGACGCGGATCGAGGGCGACATCCGTAAGTCCGTCTCCACGATCCCGATCCCGCTGATGGACGATTTCGGCTTCAACGAGTGGAGCCTGCCCAACGGCACCGAGCTCGACGACGCCCGCGACGGCGAGAGCTCGTCGGGGTTCCTCGCCGCGCTGCGCAAGGACTACCAGAACAACCCCGGCTCGTACGCCGACGGCGCGTTCCGTGACAAGGCCGACGACCTGGAAGCGACGATGAAGGTCGACGGCCAGGCCGGTGACCAGAAGCGGGGCGGCTGGTGGGACACCGGGGCTCACCTGGACAACTGGTACCGGGACAACCAGAACGCGGCGAACACCGCGATGGCCCCGCTGCCCCAGGCGGTCTACACCGAGCGTCCGAAGCTCACCGTGAACAGGCCGGACGCGGGAGACGGAGAGGATGTGCTCCGTCGCGACCCCCGGGTTCCGCCGTCGGGGCGACCCGACATCAGTAGTGGCGAAATCGGCGGGAAGCCCGACATCGGTGGTGGCGGCCCCACGATCGGCAGCAGGCCACCGACCATCGGCGACACGGGCGGTCCGACGTCCACCGTCGACCCGTTCTCCCCGACCAAGCCCGGTGGGATCGGCGATGGCCCGCCCACCGGCGGCGGCACCGGCCAGCTGACGGCCCCACCGACCGGTTCCGGTTATCCGGGCTACGGCGACGACGACTACACCAGCGGTCTGGCTGGCGCCACCCCGGGCGGGGTCGGTGGCCTGGGCGGCGGCATCGGCGGCGGCGGGGTCGGCAGCGCCGGTCTCGGTGGCGCCGGCGGTGGTTTCGGAGGCGGTGCCGGCGTCGGCTCGGCCGGCGGGATCGGCGGCGGCGCGGGCGGTGGCCTCGGCGGCGGTGCCGGGGTCGGCGTGGGCGGCATCCCCGGCATGGTGGGTGGCGGCAACGGAAAACTGCCGCCGATGACGAGCGCGGCGAACGCGTTGCGCACGGCCCAGGCCGCCGGCGGCGCCGGGATGGCGGGCGGCGCGCGTGGTGCCGGTGTCGGCGGTGCCGGAATGATGGGCGGCGGCATGATGGGCGGCGCGGGCGGCGCCGGACACGGCGGCGGTGGCAGCGGCTCCGAGCACTCGTCGTGGTTGACTGAGGACGACGATCCGTGGGGCCCTGGTGACAGCGCGTCCCCGGGTGTCCTTCGATGAGGATGGACGGATGAAGGTGAACCTCGGAAGCCTCCGGCCGGTAGTCGCCTGTCTGCTGGCGGGGTTCCTGGTGGTGGGGGCCGCTCAACCGGCGGCCGCCGCGCCCCGGCGGGCCGAGCAGTGGTATTTGGACGAGCTCCGGATCGATCAGGTGCACAAGATCTCGACTGGGCGAGGCGTGGTCGTGGCCGTGATCGACAGTGGTGTCGAGGCCAGTCATCCGGACCTGCGCGGTCAGGTGCTTGCCGGTGGTCGCAGCTACGGTTCCGGAGATGGTCGGGCTGACGAGGATGGGCATGGCACGCACATGGCCGGCATCATCGCGGCCAAGGCCAGCAGCGACGGTGTGACTGGCATCGCCCCCGGTGTGAAGATCCTTCCCATCAAGCTGCGCAAGGAGGATGGGGTCTACAAGGGCGCCGGGATTGTTCGGGGCATCCGGATGGCCGTCGACGGTGGCGCCAAGGTGATCAACGTATCCATCGGTGGCGCTGGCTTCGCCACCGCCGTGGAAGCGAGCGCGATCAAGTACGCGTTGGACCGTGACGTCGTCCTGGTCGCCTCCGCGGGTAACATCGCCCAGGGCCGCACCACAGTGGGCACCCCCGCCAACACCCCGGGCGTGATCGCGGTGACCGGAACGACCAGAGGTGGCGCGTTCTGGCCCGGCTCGGTCCAGGGGCCGGAGGCGGTGGTCGCCGCTCCCGGCGACGGCATCTACAACGTCGCCAACGAGGGGGGCTACGGCTGGGGTGACGGCACCTCCGACTCCGCTGCGATCGTCTCCGCTCTGGCCGCGTTGATCCGAGCCAAGCACCCGGACCTCAACGCTCCGAGCGTGATCAACCGGATCATCCGGACCGCGCGCGACGCCGGCCCGTCCGGGCGAGATCCGCAGTACGGCTTCGGGGTGATCGACCCGATCAAGGCGTTGACGGCCAACGTGCCACCGGTTACCGCCAACCCGCTGCTCGACCCGGCCGCGGCGGCGACCGACCCGGGCCCGGCCCGTGCCGAGGGCGCGGACGAGGAGTTCGACGTCACCCAGCACGGCGATCGCGGTGGCCCCACCGACCAGCAGGTCATGGTGATCGGCATCGGCATCGCCGTGGTGCTGGTGTTGCTGTTGGGTCTGGTGGTCTTCCTCATCTGGAACCGGCGTCGGTACCGGCGGGAGGCGGCCCGAGCCGCCGACATCCCGGACGAGGTGCTCGACCGGGCGGCCCAGGGCGCGTACCCGCCGCCGGACGCGGGTTACGCCCCACCGCCGGGTTACCCGCCCCCGCCCGGCTACGCCCCTCCTGCCGGGTATGCCCCGCCTTCCGGCTACGCCCCTCCCTCGGGCTACACCCCGCCCTCCGGCTACGGCCCGCCGCCGGGCGAGGCGCCACCCGCGCCGCCGAGGGAGCGATAACCGGTCCCGACCGTGATGGCCGGCCGGTGACCCGCGCGTCACCGGCCGGCCATCGGCTCTTGGGGCTGGTGGTCGCGACCCTGTTGGCCGTTTCGCACCCGTCTGCGGGGCGGTTCGACCGCCCCGGCTGCGTACCGTCACGAGCCCTGAGCCAGGATGGGCGGACACGCAGGTACACCCGAGGAGCCCACGATCGCCAGAAAGCCTCAACCCGAGGGCGGCCAGGCACCGGTCGTCCAGCGCGTCCGCATCCGGTACGCCAAGCGCGGGCCGCTGCGGTTCACCTCGCACCGGGACTTCGCCCGTGCGTTCGAGCGCGCGCTCCGCCGGGCCGCAGTTCCGGTCGCCTTCTCCCAGGGGTTCCACCCGCACCCGAAGATCTCCTACGCCAGCGCCGCGCCCACCGGAGTGGCGAGCGAGGCGGAGTACCTGGAAATCGCCCTTCAGGCCGAGGTCGACCCGGAGGCGCTGCGCGCCGCTTTGGACGCCGCGCTCTCGCCGGGGCTGGACGTCCTGGACGCCGTGATCGCCGAGGGGGGCAATCTGCCGGACCGGATCGAGGCGTCGCACTGGTACATCGAGTTGCCCGAGGTCGACACCGCGGCGCTGCGCGCCGCGGTGGACGCCTTCGTCGCGGCCGAGGAGGTGCTGGTCGAGCGGATGACCAAGCAGGGTCGACGCACTTTCGATGCCCGCGCCGCCGTGATGTCTATCGATGTCCAACCTCCTGCCCCGACGCCTTCCGGGGCGCCGGCCGTCCCGTGTGCGATACTCGAACTGGTCGTGCGGCAGGTCACCCCGTCCGTACGGCCCGATGACGTCCTTTCCGGCCTCCGCGTGGTGGCCGACCTGGAGCCGCCGGTTTCGCCGAGGGTGACCCGGCTGGCTCAGGGCACGTTGACCGCGCAGGGTGCGATCGTGGATCCGTTGGATGCGGACCGCGACGGGGCAGCCATCGTTGGGCACTGACCGACGGTCGGTGTTCTGGCAGGCAGACTTCGGCGGTCGCGCACCACGCGCGCCCGGCGGAAACACTTTTGCGGCGACCCTGCGTGGCAGCGCTCACCCGCGCCCGGGCTAGCCAGAACTGGAGAACGTCCATGCTCGAGAACGAGCCCGAGGGCGGCGAACGGACCGGTTCACAGCCGGCCGCCGACACCGCTGACCAGAGCACCACGGCCGACGGCGCCGCCGTCGAGACCTCCACCACGGCTGTCGGTTCGGCCTCGGTGGAACCAGCCGGCGCGGAGAGCGAGGCCGTCGAGCCCGCCGCGCCGGTGCGCCGCACCCGGGCGACCCGTCGTCGGGCCGCCCCGCTCAACCAGCCGGAGCAGACCGATGCCCCGGTCGAGGCGTCCACCGGTGGGGCCGGCAGCGCCGAATCGCCGCAGGCGGAGGTGTTCGCGCCGGTCTCCGGTGATCTGGATGTCGCCCCGAAGACCCCCCGGCGCCGCCGCAAGGCCACAGCTGTCGAGACGACCGCCGAAGAGCCGCTGGTCGCCGCCTCCGCGGAGGCGGCCTCGGCCGAGGTGGTTCCGCCGGTCAAGGTGACCCGTACCCGGCGCAAGAAGGCCACCCCGGCCGCTGTCGAGGAGCCGCCCGCCACCGAGCAGCCGGCCGCCGCCGTCGAGGAGCCGGTCGCCGCCGTCGAGGAGCCGGCCGAGTCCGACCTGCGCGAGGCCGAGGCCGAGTTGAACGACTCCGAAACCCTCCCGAGCACGTCCGCCGCCGAGCTCCCCTGGAGCAGTGGCGCGCAGGACCGCTCCGGCGAGGTGCCACCGGGTGTGGCCGTTCCCGTTGTGACGGATGAGCCGAACGAGCCGGCCGAGGTCGAGCCGGAGCAGCCGCGTACCCGTCGTCGGCGGGCTGCGCTCTCCGCGCCCACCGTGCTGTTCATGGCGCCCCAGCCGGACGCCGTGCCGGTGACCCGACCGGTGGAGCCCGCCGCGGCGACCGAGGAGCCGGCCGTCGAGGAGGCCGCCGAGCCGTCCCGCCGTCGTCGGCGTGGTCGCCGTGAGGCCGAACCGGTGGAGCCGATCGAGGCCATCGAGGCAGAGGAAGAGCCGACCGAGGAGGCCGACGAGGCCGCCGAGGCGGATGAGGACGACGAGGACAGCGCCGCCGCGCGCCGCCGCCGCCGGCGTGGGCGCCGGGGCCGGGGCCGGGGCAAGGGCGGGGCCGACGACGCCGAGGACGAGGAGTCCGAAGAGGCGGCGCAGGCCGATGAGGAAGAGACCGCCGAGGCCGAGCCTGAGGGCGACGAGGACGAGGAGTCCGAGGGCGGGGACGGCCTGACCCGTCGTCGTCGCCGCCGTCGCCGTCGTGGCGCCGGTGACACCGAGGGTGCGGCGGACGACGGTGTGCCGACCGTGGTGAAGATCCGCGAGCCGCGCCGGACCGTCGACGAGGTGCAGGGTGTGTCCGGCTCGACCCGGCTGGAGGCCAAGCGGCAGCGCCGCCGCGACGGTCGGGAGCAGCGCCGTACCCGCCCGCCGATCCTCAGCGAGTCGGAGTTCCTGGCACGCCGCGAGGCCGTCGACCGGGTGATGGCGGTCCGCCAGCGCGGTGACCGCACCCAGATCGCCGTCCTGGAGGACGGCGTGCTGGTCGAGCACTACGTCACCCGCAACTCCTCCGGGACGATGGCCGGCAACGTGTACCTGGGCAAGGTGCAGAACGTGCTGCCGAGCATGGAGGCCGCGTTCGTCGACGTCGGCCGGGGCCGCAACGCGGTGCTGTACGCCGGTGAGGTCAACTGGGACACCTCCGGGCTGGAGGGGCGCGCTCGCTCGATCGAGCAGGCGCTGCGCTCCGGCGACTCGGTGCTGGTCCAGGTCACCAAGGACCCGATCGGGCACAAGGGCGCACGGCTGACCAGCCACATCGCGCTCTCGGGCCGGCACCTGGTCTACGTGCCCAACGGCAACGCCTCCGGGATCAGCCGCAAGCTGCCGGACAACGAGCGCAAGCGGCTGCGGGACGTGCTCAAGAAGCTGGTCCCGGACGGCGCGGGCGTGATCGTCCGGACGGCCGCCGAGGGTGCCACCGAGGACGAGCTGGCCCGCGACGTCAAGCGTCTGCAGGCGCAGTGGGAGGACATCCAGGCCAAGGCCGCCGAGGGTGGCGCTCCGGCGCTGCTCTACGGGGAGCCCGACCTGGTCATCCGGGTTGTCCGGGACCTGTTCAACGAGGACTTCCGCGAGCTGGTGATCGAGGGCGAGCAGTCGTACGACATCGTCGAGTCGTACCTGTCGCACGTCTCGCCGGACCTGGTCGACCGGGTGCGCCGGCACGTCGGCACGAGCGACGTCTTCGCCGAGTACCGGATCGACGAGCAGATCATCAAGGGCCTGGACCGGAAGGTCTTCCTGCCCTCCGGCGGCTCGCTGGTGATCGACCGCACCGAGGCCATGACCGTTGTCGACGTCAACACCGGTAAGTACACCGGCTCCGGGGGCAACCTGGAGGAGACTGTCACCCGCAACAACCTGGAGGCGGCGGAGGAGATCGTCCGTCAGCTCCGGCTGCGTGACATCGGCGGCATCGTGGTGATCGACTTCATCGACATGGTGCTGGAGTCGAACCGTGAGCTGGTGCTGCGTCGGCTGACCGAGTGCCTGGGCCGGGACCGCACCAAGCACCAGGTCACCGAGATCACCTCGCTCGGCCTGGTGCAGATGACCCGTAAGCGGATCGGCGCGGGCCTGCTGGAGGCGTTCAGCGAGACCTGCGAGTGCTGCAAGGGTCGGGGCGTCATCATGCACACCGAGCCGGTGCCGGAGAAGCCGCGTCCCGCTGGTGCGGGAGAGAAGGTCAAGGCGGTCGCCTCGTCGGTGGCTGCCGCTCCGGCGGCCGAGCAGGGTGCCACAGCCACGTCGTCCCGCCGCCGGGCGCGCAAGAACGCCCCGGCGGAGCGGACCGTGGTCGAGGTCGTCGACACCGACACCACCGCCGAACCGGACGCCGACTACCAGGACACCATGGGGTACGACCTGTCCCGCTACGAGTCGGACACCGCCGCCGCACCGGCGATCTCCGACGCTCAGCAGGGTGAGTCGGCTCGGCTGGCCGCAGCGGACGACCCGGACGCGCTCGCCGACGGTGAGGGCGACGAGGAGACCACCGAGGGCGGTGGCGGCCGTCGCCGGTCGCGTCGCGGTGGCGCCCGTCGGCGGACCCGCCCCTGAGCGCCTGACCGGCCACGTGTTTGACGAGGTCCCTCTCCCGGAAAGTGACGGGGGAGGGACCTCGCCGTTGTGGCCACCCGGTCCTCGATCGGCCGTCCCAGGTCAGGAGAAGAAGATGCGCCGTCTGCTCGCCGTCACCGCGCTGCTCACCATGCTCTCCGGCGCGGCCGGCTGCTCCACCGGTGGGACCGCCGGGGGCGCTGGCTCGGCGGCCGCTGGCACCCCTTCCGGGCCGACCGGCATGCCGGCCAGCGGTGGTGTGGCGGGTGGCGAGGCCACCCAGGTCTGCACCGCCGCGCGGGAGGCCGGCACCACTGCTGTCCGGACGTACGTGGCGGAGTTGGGCCAGATGCTCGTGGCGGTGGGCGCCGGGGACACCCGCACGGCCGAGGCCGCCCGGGGACGGGCCGAAGCGGCGCTGGCCAACTGGCGGACGGTGCTGCGGGAGCAGTCGGCGCGGACCGACGATCCGCAGCTCAAGACTCTGCTCACCGACATCGGGACCGAAGTCTCCGCGCTCGGCGCCGACGTCGAGTCGATCGACGAGACCGAACTCGACAGGCTCCAGCAGCGCCTCGACCAGCTCTGCCCGCGCTGACCAGGGCGGGCCGGTTTGGGGTCCGGGCCAGCAATGGCGTACTCTTGCCTGCGGCCCACCTTTGGTGTGCCGAGTTCCCGTGTGCCCGCGCCGCCGTGCACTGCTACCCGGCGAGCCGCTGCGGGGACGACCGCCAGCAGCCTCAACGACAGGGAGTCCGCCTCCGATGTACGCGATCGTCAAGACCGGCGGCAAGCAGTACAAGGTCGCCGAGGGCGACGTGATCGAGGTCGAGAAGCTCACCGGCGCCCCCGGTGACGCGGTGAAGCTCACCGCGGTGCTCCTCGTCGACGGTGACGACCTGGTGACCGACGCGGCGAAGCTTGCCGAGGTCGCGGTGTCCGGCGAAATCGCCGCGCACACCAAGGGCCCGAAGATCCGGATCCACAAGTTCAAGAACAAGACCGGCTACCACAAGCGCCAGGGTCACCGCCAGCCGTTGACCCAGGTCAAGGTGACCGGCATCTCCAGCGGGAAGTAGGTCGTCCTCCAATGGCTCACAAAAAGGGTGCGTCCAGCTCGCGTAACGGTCGTGACTCCGCGGCCCAGCGACTCGGCGTGAAGCGCTTCGGTGGTCAGGTTGTCAGCGCCGGTGAGATCATCATCCGGCAGCGTGGCACCAAGTTCCACCCCGGTGACCTGGTCGGCCGTGGCGGCGACGACACGCTGTTCGCGCTGTCCGCCGGTGCGGTCCTGTTCGGCACCAAGCGCGGTCGTAAGACCGTCAGCATCGTTCCGCAGCAGTAGTTCTGGGGCTAAGCGGGCCGCGGACCTCCGGGTCCCGGCCCGCTTAGCCTTTTTCGCGAAGTGCGAGGTCGGACCTCGCTGGAAGGATTGACGCCGTGGCAACGTTCGTTGACCGGGTCGTACTGCACCTGCAGTCCGGCGATGGCGGGCACGGTTGTGCCTCGATCCACCGCGAGAAGTTCAAGCCGTTCGGTGGACCGGACGGCGGCAACGGTGGGCACGGGGGCAGCGTGTCCCTGGTGGTCGACCCGCAGGTGACCACGCTGCTCGACTTCCACTTCCACCCGCACGTCAAGGCCGACAACGGCAAGGGCGGCGCCGGCTCGAACCGGGACGGGGCCAACGGCCGCAACCTGGTGCTCAAGGTGCCCAACGGCACCGTGGTGCAGACCTCCGACGGCACCGTGCTGGCCGACATGGTCGGCGCCGGCACCACCTTCGAGGTCGCCCGGGGCGGGCGCGGCGGGCGGGGCAACGCCTCGCTGGCCAACGCCAAGCGCAAGGCACCCGGCTTCGCCGAGCTGGGGGAGCCCGGCGACCAACTGGACATCGTGCTGGAGCTGAAGAGCGTCGCCGATGTGGGCCTGGTGGGCTTCCCGTCCGCCGGCAAGTCGTCGCTGATCTCGGTGATCTCCGCCGCGAAGCCGAAGATCGCCGACTACCCGTTCACCACCCTGGTGCCCAACCTCGGTGTGGTCCGGATGGACAACCACACCTTCACCGTCGCGGACGTGCCGGGCCTGATCCCCGGCGCGGCCACCGGCAAGGGGCTGGGCCTGGAGTTCCTGCGGCACATCGAGCGCTGCGCGGTGCTGGTGCACGTCATCGACTCGGCGACCCTTGAGCCCGGTCGTGACCCGGTGGCCGACATCGACGCCATCGAGGCCGAGCTGAGCCAGTACGGCGGCCTGGCCGAACGCCCACGGCTGGTCGCCGTGAACAAGGTCGACGTGCCGGACGGCCGCGACCTCGCCGAGATCGTGCGCCCCGACCTGGAGGAGCGCGGTTACCGCGTGTTCGAGGTCTCCGCGGCCACGCGGGAAGGGCTCAAGGAGTTGACCTACGCGATGGCCGCGCTGGTCGACGCGGAGCGTAAGGCCGCTCCGCCGGCCGAGCCGACCCGGATCGTGATCCGCCCGATGGCGGTGGACGACGACGGTTTCACCATCACGGCCGAGACGGACGGCTCGTTCACCGTCCGCGGCACACGGCCGGAACGCTGGGTCAAGCAGACCAACTTCGACAACGACGAGGCGGTCGGCTACCTGGCTGACCGGCTGGCCCGGCTCGGGGTGGAGGACAAGCTGGCCAAGGCCGGCGCGCAGCCCGGTGACCTGGTCCGGATCGGTGCGCGCGAGTTCGACTGGCAGCCGACGCTCTTCGCCGGGGTGGACTTCGTACCCGGCAACCGGGGCACCGACGTCCGCCTGGAGGAGAAGTCGAACCGGGCCTCCGCCGCGGATCGGCTCGCCGCCCGGAAGGCTCGTCGGGTGCGGTCGGCCGACGAGGTGGGCGCGGACGCGTCCGACGACCTCGACGCCGACCTCGACGACGAGGACGACGCCGAGTAGTTCGCTGCGCTCCGTGACGGGGTTGATTGCCGGAAACCTCCCCGAAATCCACGCGTCCTAGCGTGGGGTGATGTTGATCGAGTCCCGGCCTGCCATCGATCCGGAGATCGCCGCCATGGTCACCGCGCAGCAGCGTGAGCTGCGCGAGGCCGATGGTGGGTTGGACGGGCAGGTCTTCGTCCCCCATGACGACGTCCGCTACCTGGCGGTGGTGGTGAACGGTCGGGCAGTCGCCTGCGGTGGGCTCCAGGCGCTCGATGCCGAAACCGGTGAGATCAAGCGGATGTACGTCCGGCCCGCGTACCGGGGGCGGGGGATCGGTCGTCAGTTGCTCGCCGCGCTGGAGGAGTGCGCGTTCCGGCAGGGGCACTCGGTGGTCTGCCTGGAGACGGGCACCTACCTGCCGGCCGCCATCGCCTTGTACACCTCGTGTGGCTATCAGGGGATCCCGGTCTACGGCGAGTACGTGGGCAACCCGTACAGCGTGTGTTTCGCCAAGCGGTTGCCGGTCGCGGCCTGACTGTCGTCGCCGTGGCCGCGACCGCCGTTTCAGGCGCCGGTGGTGGCGTGCGCGACGGTCACCGGCTTCGACTCCGGCGAGGCGTGCTGGCGCAGGACGATGCTCAGCAGGATCAGCGCGCCGACCGCGAGGAACTCGCTCTGCCAGTTCTGCATGGACTGGAACCAGAAGTCACTGGTGCCGAGGAACTCCCACGCCCCGATCGGCGGCGCTCCGCTCTGCAGCGCCTGCTCCTGGTTGTACGCGGCGGTGCCACCGAACAGGTGACCGACGAACGAGCCGGCGAAGATCAGCAGCAGTGCGAGGGAGAGGCTGTTCCGGTAGATCACCAGCGGCAGGCCGCCGACGCGTACCGGCCAGGGTGACTGCGGGGTCGCCCGGCGCGCGTCGTCCTCGGGCCGGTCGGTCTGGTCCATCGGCTTCGACTCGGCCGAGCCCCGCTGCACCAGGTACGCGGTGAGGAGCACGTACCCGCCCATCTGGAGGAACTCCGACTCCCAGTTCTCGAAGACCGACTCGGCGAAGTGCCCACTGGTCAGGTACGCGGGCCAGCTCAGCGGCACGGCCCCGAACTCGGTCAGCTCCTTATTGTGGGTCTGCCAGCCGAAGACGCTCTGTAACACCAGAAAGACCAGGAACGCCCCCAGCATGGCGACGGCCAGGGCGTTTTCACGCAGCCAACGAGGCATGATCGCACCTCCTTCGCCTGTCGATTACCCCTGCGGGCGCGACCACGAAACCCAGGTCAGTGCCGGTCGGCGGGGCTGTCCAGGCGTCCGCCGGTGCCCGCCTGGTTCGACAGCAGCAGCCCGAGCGCGAGCATCCCGAAGCCGAGCGCGAGGTGCAGCCAGTTGTCGTTGTCGTTGACCGGCAGGATGTTCGCCCCGCCCTCCGGGTTGATCGCCTCGATCGCCAGGCCGTACAGCCAGAGAGCGAGGTAGATCGCGCCGCCGGCGGCCAGGAACACGCGGGCGCCGGCCACGCTGCGGGCCAGCAGCAGGCCGGCCAGCCCGAAGATCAGGTGCACCGCGTTGTGCAGGATCGACACCTGGAACAGCCCGAGCAGGTCAGCTTCCGAGTGGTGCCCGGCGAACCGCAGCTCGCCGTAGTCGGTGGTGATGCCGGGGATGAAGCCGAGAACGCCGATCAGCAGGAAGACCCCGGCCACGACCAGCGCGGCCAGCTGCACCCGGGATCGGGGGCGGGCCCCTCGGCCTCCCCGTGCGTCTCGTGCCATCGCTGCCCCCTCCGTGGATCTGCCGGCCTCGCGAACCTCACTGTCCGCGGCGGCGACGTGACGCAGCCCGACGATCCTCCATTTTGAAGTCCATCCGGTGGGCCGCGCAGAGAAATGCACGAAGAGGTATGGAAGCGAGAACGCAGGGTAGGTGAATGGTCAGCGGCGGCGGCAACGCGCCGCATCCCCCCAGCACAACCGCGACGACTTTCTGAGCGGAAGGGAAATCATGACTTACGATCTTTCACCTACGTCCTCCACGTACGGGCAGCAGTCGACAAACGGCGGTGGCGTCCGGGACCAGGCGCGCCAGGTCGGGTCCGAGGCCGCGCAGGCTGGTGGCGCGGTCGCCCAGACCGCCAAGGAGCAGGGCACCGAGGTCGGCCGTGAGGCGGCCCGGCAGGCCCGCAACCTGTACGGCGAGGCCCGCAGCCAGCTCGCCAGCCAGACCGGTGAGCAGCAGCGCCGAGCCGCCGGTGGGCTGCGTTCCCTGGCCGAGGAGATGCGCTCGATGGCCGAGCAGGGCGGCCAGGCCGGCCCGGTGACCGAGCTGGCCCGTCAGGCCGCCGACCGGGTGCACGGCGTCGCCGGTTGGCTCGAGCAGCGCGAGCCCGGCGACCTGATCACCGAGGTCCGCGACTACGCGCGGCGTAACCCGGGCACCTTCCTGGTCGGCGCGGCGGTGCTCGGTGTGCTGGCCGGCCGGCTGACCCGTGGCATCTCGGCCGCCGGCGACGACTCCGGCAACGGTTCCTCGACCTACCGGGGCGCCGGGGCGTACGACCCGGAGCAGACCGCCGTGATCCCGACGCAGCCGCCGGCGCCCCGCGCGGTGCCGGACGCCGTTCCGCCGGGCGGCTACCTCGACCCGACCCCCGGTACGCACACCCCGCCGACGTCCGGTGGCTACACCGATCAGGCGCCCGGCACCTCCGCCGACCCGGCGCCCGGTAACTACGCCGACCCGGCCCCCGGTAACTACGCCGACCCGGCCCCCGGCGGCTACGCGGAGCCCGATCGGGGCGACTACCCGGAGCACTCCGGCACCGGTCAGCCGTTGCCGCCGGTGACCCAGACCGATCCGCTGCCGGGCGTGCCGTCCAGCGGCAGCCCCCGCCCGTGAGCCGCCGAGTCATCCGAAGGGAGACGACGGCATGAGCATGCCGACGCAGGGGTCCGGACTGGACTCCGGGTACCACCCCGACGCGGGTGCCCCGCACAGCGCGGCGGAGGTGAAGAGCAGCTCGCTGGGTGACCTGATGCGTCAGGTCACCACCGACCTGTCGACGCTGATGCGTCAGGAGGTCGAGCTGGCCAAGGCCGAGATCCGCCAGGAGGGCAAGAAGGCCGGCAAGGCCGCGGGCCTCTTCGGCGGTGCCGGCTTCGGCGGCTACATGGTGGCGCTCTTCGTGTCCATCGCCGTCTGGCAGTTCCTGGACAACGTCATGGACTCCGGCCTGGCCGCGCTGATCGTGGCCGTGATCTGGGCGGCGGTCGCCGCGGTCCTCTACTCGATGGCCAAGAAGAACGCCCAGCACGTACGCGGGCTCAAGCAGACCAACGACAGCGTGCAGCGGATCCCCGACGCGCTCAAGCCGCACCCGGAGGGAGTCACCCGATGAGCACCGATCCCGATCAGATCCGCCGGGAGATCGAAGCCACCCGTAACAGTCTCAGCTCCGATGTGGATGCGCTGGCGTACAAGGTCAGCCCCAGCCGCATCGTCGACGACCGCAAGCAGCGGGCCCGTTCCGCTCTTCAGAATGTGAGGGACAAGGTCATGGGAACCGCGTCTGACCTCGGCGACGGCACCGGCCAGGCCGCCCACTCGGTGGGTGACCGCGCCTCGTCGGCGGCGTCCAGCGTCGGCGACGCCGCGCAGTCGGCGGCGGCCACTGTCAGCGACGCCGCGCACAGCGCGCCGCGGGTGATCCGGCAGAAGTCCCAGGGCAACCCTCTCGCCGCCGGCTTGATCGCGTTCGGGGTCGGCTGGCTGGCGTCGTCGCTGATCCCGGCCTCCCGCCGTGAGCAGCAGGCCGCCACCCAGGTGAAGGCCAAGGTCAGCGAGCACAGCGGAGCGGTGAAGGAGAAGCTGGGCGAGGTGGCCAGCGAACTGCGCGAGCCGGCCCAGCACGCCGCCGAGTCGGTGAGGTCCTCCGCTCAGGACGCCGTGCACGCGGTCAAGGACGACACGAAGTCCGCCGCCCACCAGGTCAAGGACCACGCCGCCCCCTGACCCCACCACGACGGCTCGCGGTCACCCCCCGGGGGTGACCGCGAGCCGTCGCGCTCCACCCACCCCCGACCTTCCCGCGCGATCTTGCACTTACGGTTGGCTTTTTGTCGCTTCTAGGGTGTTTCGCACCCGCAGAAAGTGCAAGATCGCGCGGGTTTGGGGGGCGGGGGTCGCGGCTCGGCGGATTCGGGTCTCGCCATAACGGACGCCGCCTCGCAGGAAGCGTTGGGCGACCGCGAGCCAGCTGCAGATGCCACGCTCCAACAGCCAGAGCGGGGCTGCCAGGGCTGTGGTCGGCGGGAAAACACGGCATCCGTCGGCGCGGCGGCGACCCGTCTCGGCCAGGGCGACGACCACGGCCACCGCGCCGAGCAGCAGCCTGGGCCGGTGCGACGCGACCGCCGCCGTCAGCGCCGGCAGCACCGCGAGCGCGGTCAGCAGGCGAGCCGGCTGAGCCAGATCGTCGTACGCCTGACGGACCCGTTGACCGCGGAAGTGCGCGGCGTCCGGAGGCAGCCGGCGGACGTACAGCCAGGCTGGGGCGGCCTCGGTGCCGCCATAGCCGCGCACCGTGCGGATCAGCTCCAGGTTCTCGAAGAGCACGTCCGGGTCGTACCCGCCCATGGCGAGGAAGGTGCTGCGCCGCACGGCGAGGGTGCCCGGGTAGTCCGCTCCGAGTGCCCGGTTGAGCAGCGTGCGGCCGGTGTCCCACCAGGAGTGCCAGGGCATCGGGTCGAAGTAGTTCTGCGGTCGTACCAGGTCGGCCCGGCCCAGCAGCCGGTGTACGGCGGTCAGCGCGGCCTCGTCGTACCGGACGTCGTCGTCGGCGATCACCACGTGCTCGTGGCCGGCCGCACGGACGCCGGTGCGTACGCCGAGCACCTTGCCGTTGAGTCCGTGCTCGCTCGGGTCCGGTGGGAGGTGCCGGACCAGCCCTCGCCACGCCTCGGCGTGCCGGGCAAAGAGGTCCGGAGGCGAGCCGTCGACCACGAGCACCTCGACCCGCTCACCCAGCCAGCGCAGGTAGTCGGTCAGCTCGGCCAGGCCGGTGTCGGTGTGCCAGCGCAGCGGCAGCACGTACGTCATCGGTAGGAGGGTCGGTGGGGCGCCGGTCCGCCGTACCGCCTCGTCACCTCGACCACGCACGATCGTCGCCCCCTCAGGCGGCGCGGTGGACGTCGGTGAGGGTCAGCCCGAGGGGCGGCAGCGCGGGCATCCGGTGCAGGTCCAGGGCCAGGTTCTGGACGGGCACCTCGTAGCGCATGGTGGTGGCCAGGTTGGTGACCGCCCGCTTCATCAGGTCGATGGTGATCCACTCGCCGGCGCAGCGGTGCCCGGCCCAGTGGTCGCCGCCGCCCTGCGGGATCAGCTCGAACGGGTCCACCCGGCGGCCGGCGAACCGCTCCGGGCGAAACAGCTCCGGTTGCGGCCAGAGTGTCGGGTGGTGGTTGGTGCCGTAGAGATCGAGCAGCACCCGCCGGCCCTTCGGAAAGTGGTGGCCCTGCCAGTCGAAGGACCGCCGGACCCGGGCCGCCGCGATCGGAAAGAACGGGTAGTAGCGGCGTACCTCCTGGACGAACTGCTCGGTGGCCTCGTCGTCGTCACGGACCCGTTCCCGCCAGGCCGGATGGTCGTGCAGAGCGAGCGCGGCGAAGGTCATGTACTGGTCGACGGCGACCACCGGGCGCAGCACGTTGAGCAACTCCACCGCCGCGATCCGCCGGGGGAGGAGGTTGCCGCGCCCGTCCCGGTGTTCGGCGATCACGGCCAGGGCGCTGCCGGCCGGCGCCGGAGCGAAACCGACCCGGGTCCGTTCGATGAGGTCGGCGAGCCACCGTTCGGCGCGGTACCGGGCGAGCCGTCCCCGCCAGTGGCGGGGCCCGATCACCGCCGGGGCCTCGATCATGGCGTGCAGCTCGACGGCGCGCCGCTCGACCTGCGACGCGGGAAGCGGCACCCCGGCCCAGGCGCAGACCACCCGGGTCAGCATCCGACCCAGCTCGTCGTAGAGCGACACCGGAGCGGCGCCCTCCCAGGCGGTGATCCGGGCCTGCCACTCGTCGTCGAAGAGCTGGCCGAGCCGCTGGATCGCGGCCGGCGTCATGATCGACATGAACATGGCCTTGCGGTCGGAGTGCTCCGACCCGTCCAGCCCCTGCACCCCACCCCGACCGGTCAGGGTCCGCTGCACGCGCAGCGGCATCGCGGTGGCGCGTTGGAAGCGGTCGTTGTCGTAGAACAGTTCCGCCGCCGGCCGACCGCGCAGGCAGATGGTCGGGGCGAGCAGGATCCGGGTCCGGAAGACGTCGCTGCCGTACCGCTCGCAGCGCTCGCCGATGAACCGGTAGCCGGCGCGGAGCAGCGCGAGAGTGCTGTCCGGGCTGCGGTCGGCCGGCATGGTCGCCATCGGGTCTCCTCACGCGCGGGTGCGGTTGGTCGCCTTTACCACCGCGCTTACCCCCGTCGACGCCGCTGAACCCCGCGCGGCTGGCCCCTCCCGGGGGCGGCGGAACCTGGTTTGCTGCTGGTGGGACAACCACGGGGAGGGCGGATGCGCGACAACAGATCGCCGCACTGGCGGCAGAGGCGAGCGGCCGGAGCACTGGGCGGAGTCCGCGACGGGCGGTCACTCATCGGGCCGCCTCGGCGGCCCACCCGCCCGCACCGGTTCTTCACAGTGCACCTGGGCTTCACCGCGCCCGGCCCGGCCGAGGCGCGCGAGCTGGCCGTGGCGTACGCCGAGGCCCTGAGCCTGCTCCGCTCGGAGGTGGCACTCGGGGCGGCGGCCCTGTCACCGGCGGACGCCTGGCAGCGGGCCGAGCGGCTGTTCTGCGGCGCGGTCGGCCCGGACGGGGAGCGCTGCGTCGACGTGGCCGACCATCCGGGCTTCCACCACGCCCCGGGGCCCGGTGGCCTCGGCTGGGGCGACGGCGACGGCCCCGGTGATGGTTGACCGGCGGTCCCGGGCGGTCGATCCGGGAGTGCGTCGACCAGCCCGCCCGCGTGGCCGCGCCGGTGTCCCGACCACGGGCACCGGCACGGCGACCCAACGCCGACGGGTCGGCGGGCACGATCAGTCCAGGTCGAACTCGCCGTCCTGCGCTCCGGCCACGAAGGCGTCCCACTCGGCCTGGGTGAAGACCAGCACCGGCCCGTTCGGCTCGGCGGAGTTGCGCATCCCGATCAGGTCGTCGACGAAGGCGACCTCAACGGCGCTGTCGGAGGTGTCCCCCTCGGCCCGCTGCCAGACCGCCCGTGAGAGGTCGAAGTCGCCCTTGGGGTGCTGCGCCATTGTTCTTTCCTCCAGTGCCGAGGGTCGTGTGGTGACCGGGTGCCGATCCCCATCGGGCAGGATAAGCGGATGCCGAGCCTGACCCGTGTAGAGGCGACCGCGCGTGGCGCGGCGATTACTGTCGAGTCCTATCAGGTGGACCTCGACCTGACCGGTGACGGGGAGTTGTTCCGCTCCCGCGTCGAGATCCGGTTCCGGGCCACCGTCGGCGCCTCGACCTTCGCCGAGGTCAAGCCCGCCAAACTGCTCGGCGTACGCCTCAACGACCGCGACCTCGATCCCGACCTGCTCACCGACAACCGGCTGCCGCTCGACGACCTGGCCGTGGCGAACACGCTCATCGTCGAGGCCGAGATGGCATATTCCCGGACGGGGGAGGGGATGCACCGCTTCGTCGACCCGGCCGACGGTGAGACCTACCTCTACGCCGAGTCCTTCCTCGACAACGCGCCGCGCATCTTCGCCGCCTTCGACCAGCCCGACCTCAAGGCCCCGGTCAGGCTCTCGGTCACCGCGCCGCCGCAGTGGATCGTCGCCGGCAACGCCGAGCTGGCCGCCAACCCGGCCCCCGGTCGCTGGGAGTTCGCCCCGAGCGCGCCCCTGGCCACGTACTTCTTCTCGCTGATCGCCGGGCCGTACCACGTCCGGCGGGCCGAGCACGACGGCATACCGCTGGGCATCTACTGCCGCCGGTCACTCGCCGAGCACCTGGACGCCGACGCCGACGAGATCTTCACCATCACCCGGCAGTGCCTGGACCGGTTCCACCAGCTCTTCACCGAGCGCTACCCGTTCGGCAAGTACGACCAGGCGTTCGTGCCCGAGTTCAACGCCGGCGCGATGGAGAATCCGGGTCTGGTCACCTTCCGCGACGACTACGTGTTCCGTTCGGTGGTCACCGACACCCAGCGCGAGCAGCGGGCCGGCACCATCGCCCACGAGATGGCCCACATGTGGTTCGGTGACCTGGTCACCATGCGCTGGTGGGACGACCTGTGGTTGAACGAGTCCTTCGCGGAGTACCTCGGCACCCGGGTCACCGCCGAGGCGACCCGATTCGGTCAGGCCTGGACGACCTTCGCCATGCGCCGCAAGGCCTGGGGGTACGCCGCCGACCAGCGGCCCTCCACCCACCCGATCGCGCCGCAGGAGGTCGCCGACGCCGAGGAGGGCCTGCTCAACTTCGACGGCATCTCGTACGCCAAGGGGGCCAGCGTCCTGCGGCAGCTGGTCGCGTGGCTCGGTGACGAGGCATTCCTCGCCGGCCTGAACGCGCACTTCGCCGCGCACCGCTTCGGCAACGCCACCCTCGCCGACCTGCTGGCCAGCCTCTCCACCAGCAGCGGACGGGACCTGTCCGACTGGGCCGAGCTGTGGTTGCGCCGACCGCAGGTCAACACCCTGCGTGCCGAGGTCGCCGTCGACGCCGAGGGCCGCTACACCGAGGTGGCCGTGGTGCAGACCGCGTCCGAGTCGTACCCGGTGCTGCGCCCACACCGGATCGGCGTGGGCCGCTACTCGGCGGACGGCACCGGGCGGCGCGACGAGGTGGACATCGACCCGAGCGTCGACGGAGGCCGGACCGTGCTCGGCGTGCTGGCCGGCGAGCCGGCGGCCCGGCTGCTGCTGCTCAACGACGGCGACCTCACCTTCGCGAAGGTACGCCTCGACCCGGCGTCGGCGGACGCCGTCGCGCAGGTGCTGCCCGGTCTGACCGACCCGCTGGCGAGGGCGCTGCTCTGGCGCGAGGCGCTGGACGCGGCGACCGACGGCGAGCGCCCGGTCACCGGCCTGGTCGACCTGATGGTCGCCGCGCTGCCCGCCGAGTCCGAGGTGATCATCGCGGAGGACGTGCTGACGCTCAGCCGGTCCCTGGTCGACCGCTACCTCGACCCGCTGACCCGCTCCACGGCCCTGGCCAGGGTGTCGGGGGCGTGCCAGCGGCTGCTCGATGGCGCGCCGGCCGGGGAGTCGCTGCAGCTGGCCGCCGCGCGGGGTTGGATCGCCGCGACCACCGACGCGGATCTGCTCGTCGGTTGGCTCGCCGGCCGGGACGTGCCGGCCGGTCTGACGGTCGACGCGGAACTGCGCTGGTCGGTGCTGCGCCGACTGGTGGTGTTGGGCGCCGCCGGCGAGGCGGAGATCGCCATCGAGGCCGCTGCCGACAACAGCTCCACGGGCGCGCAACGGGCCGCCCACTGTCGGGCGGCCCTGCCCGACCCGGCAGCGAAGCAGGCGACCTGGGAGATCATCCTGCGGGACACCGGGCTGTCCGGTCGGCTGCTGGAGGCGATCGCCGAGGGGTTCTGGCAACCCGAACAGGCCGAGCTGACCGCCGCGTACGTCGATCGGTACTTCGCGGAGATGCCGGCCGCCGCGCACCGGCGTACCCCCTGGACGGCCGACCGGGTGGCGGCCCTGGCGTTTCCCCGCTACGCCGTGGCGCAGCCCACCCGGGAGGCGGCCGCGGCACTGCTGGCCCGCGACGACTTGACTCCCGGCCTGCGTCGCGTGGTGACCGACGCCGACGACGACCTGCGCCGCGCGCTGGTCGCCCGGACGGCGACGGCCGCCGCCTCGGCCTGACCGCTGCCCGCGCGGCCTGACGTCGTCGGGTGGCCGGCGCGGGCTGGCCCGGCGCGGGCGGGGCGCTGCGGGGTGGCTGGCCGGCCATCCCGCAGCCACCGCTCAGCGCAGGGCGGGCTCCGCCGTGACCGGCGCGTCCCAGTCGATGACGTAGCGCTGCTCGTCGGCGACGGTCTTCTCCGGGTCCAGCACCGTGCGCACCATCAGCGGCATCAGCAACGGCATCAACGTCCGCGCGACCGCACCGGGGGCCTTCGCGTGGTTGATCCGGGCCGCCCGGGCCGCGACCTTTTCCACCCGGGTACGACGCAGCCGCACGTACGCGGCGAACGCCGCCTCGACGTCCGGCAGGTCACGCAGGCAGCGGGCGAGTTGGACCGCGCTCTCGATGGCCAACGACGCGCCCTGGCCCGAACTGTTCGACGGCGCGTGCGCCGCGTCGCCGACCAGCACCATTCTCCCCCGATGCCAGTGCGGCAGGGGCGGCATGATCTGCAACGACCCGACCACCTGGAGGTCGTCGGCGTCGCTGGTGGCGACCAACTCCCGGCCGGGGTCGTCATCGCCGTAGGTGGCGCGCAGCGTGTCCAGCCACTGCTCCGCCGGCACCGCCCGGGCCTCGACGAGGCTCATCGGCCGCTGCTGCGGCAGGTTGGCCCCCCACCGGGTGCCGCCGCCGGGCTCCGGCCAGTACAGGTAGTAACCGCGTCGGCCGAACGCGAACGTCATAGTGCCCGGCTCGGCGTCCACCTCGTGGCGGGCGACTGCCTCGAAGCCGAGCAGCCCGGTGAACCGGGGGCCGGGCGCGGCCGGGTCGATGAGACCCCGGACCGTGGAACGGATCCCGTCCGCGCCGACGAGGATGTCGGCGGTCGCGGTGCTGCCATCCTCGAAGCGTGCGGTCACGCCGTCGCCGGTCTGCTCGGCGCCGACCAGCCGCTTGCCGTACGCGAACGGCACGCCCTCGGCGAATGCCTGGTCGTGCAGCACCTGGTACAGCTCGGCCCGGTGCACCACGTGCAGCGGCGGCACCCCGGTCAGCGTGGGCATGGCGATGCGGCGGCGGCCGACGGCCAGAGCGCTGCGGTCGATCGGTGTGGCGATCGCCGTCACCGCCTCGTGCGCACCGACCGTACGCAGAGCCGCCACGCCGTTTGGCGCGAGGGCGAGGGTGCCGCCGATGCCGCTGGCCGTGGTCGGGTACGCCTCGTAGACGGTTGCGGTGATGCCGGCGCGGCGCAGCGCGAGCGCTGTCACCGGCCCGGCGATGCCGCTGCCGATGACGATCGCTGTTCGTACCGTGGTCATGCTCTCTCCCTGGTTGTGGTCGTTGGCGCGCGGGCGCGGACCTGGTGTGGTCGGTGCGCGGGCGCGCGGACCTGGGAGGGAGCCCGGTTATCCTCGTGGTTGCCGCTTCGGGCCGGGTGCCTTCCCAGGCGTCGGTTCGGGGTCAGGGCCCCGGTGAGGTGTTGGCGCACCTCGCCGGGGCCGCTCTTCAGCCGGTGGTGTCGCCTCTCCGGCTGCTGCTGTCGGGGCGTTCGGAGCTGTCGGGGCTGGCCTCCGGGGTGTGGGTGGTTGGGGTGTCGGAGTTGGCCTTCGGGGGGTTCGTTCTCTCGGCCAACTCGGTCAGCTCGGCCGGCATCTCGCCTGTCTCGTGGAAGGTCCGCCAGGTGTCCAACCCGGGGTAGCTGCCCGAGGTCAGCTCGGCAAGCAGCGCCCGCAGCCAGGCCGCCTCCGCGTCCCGCATGGCGAGGTCGTACTCCGACTCCACCAGGAACAGTCGCGGGATCTCCCGCAGGTGCGCGTCGAGCGCCTCGCGGTCCTGGCGGATCGCGGCCTCCAGCAGATCGAGCCGTTGTCGCAGCAGGTCGGTGGCCTCGTCCGGGTGCAGCGCGGCGAGCACTGACAACCCGGCCCGGAAACGGGGATGCTCCGCCATCGGGGTGGAGACCAGCTCGCGGGCCCAGTCGACCAGCTCCGCCCGCCCCGCGTCGGTGATCCGGTAGACGGTGCGTTCCGGGCGTCGGCCCTCGCGCACGCTCTCCACCGCCTCGATCAGGTGGTGTTTGTCCAGGTTGCCGATCACCGTGTAGAAGGATCCCCACTTGAACTCCATGTCCTGGTCCTTGCCCCAGGTACGCAGTGCGGTGGCGATCTCGTACGGGTGCATCGGCCGCTGGACCAGTGCGGACAGCACGGCCAGCGCCAGCAGGTTGCCGACCTTGCGCCGCTTCGGCACGATGACCCCCTCGCTCGTCGACGGTTACTCGTCGACGAATATACGCCGACGGCCGGAGTCGGCGCGACCCCAGTCTGCGGACGGGCCGGGACGGTCGGCCACGACGCTCGGCCTACGATCACTGGGTGGAGGAAGATATCCGGCGGATCGGGATCATGGGTGGCACCTTTGACCCGATTCACCACGGGCACCTCGTCGCGGCCAGTGAGGTGGCGGACCGGTTCGGCCTGGACGAGGTGGTCTTCGTCCCCACCGGGCAGCCGTGGCAGAAGGCCGACGAGCCGGTCAGCCCGGCCGAGGACCGGTACCTGATGACCGTGATCGCCACCGCCTCGAACCCTCGCTTCCAGGTCAGCCGGGTCGACATCGACCGCAGTGGCCCGACCTACACGGTCGACACGTTGCGTGACCTTCAGGCCGAGTACGGCCCGAAGGTGCAGTTGTTCTTCATCACCGGCGCGGACGCCCTGCAACGCATCCTGTCCTGGAAGGACCTGGACGAGATCTTCGAGCTGGCCCACTTCGTCGGCGTGACCCGGCCGGGTTTCCCGTTGACCGACAAGCACCTCCCGGCGGACACCGTCAGCCTGATCCAGGTGCCCGCGATGTCCATCTCGTCGACCGACTGTCGCGCTCGGGTCGCCAGGGGTGAGCCGGTCTGGTACCTGGTGCCCGACGGTGTGGTGCAGTACATCGCCAAGCGGAGCCTCTATCAGCGCTGAACGCGCCCCTTATGCCCAGGTTCGTGGCCCTAACCGACCAGAACTGGACGATCGGGGTGCCGGCGGGTATGAGACGCTTGGAGGATCGCACGCTTGATCGAAGGAGAACGGTGACAGTTTCCGAACGCGCTCACGAGCTGGCTATCGCGGCCGCCCAGGCCGCCGCCGACAAGAAGGCGCAGGACATCACGATCATCGACGTCGGCGACCAGCTCGCCATCACCGACGCGTTCGTGCTCGCCGCCGCCCCCAACGAGCGTCAGGTGCTGGCCATCGTCGACGCCATCGAGGAGAGCCTGCTGGAGCTGCCGGACAAGGCGAAGCCGGTGCGGCGCGAGGGCGAGCGTGGTGGCCGTTGGGTGCTGCTCGACTACGTCGACATCGTGGTGCACGTCCAGCACACCGAGGAGCGCGAGTTCTACGGGCTCGACCGCCTGTGGAAGGACTGCCCCACCATCCCGTTCGTCGACCGCGACCTGGTCGAGGCCGACGCCAGCGGGTCCGCCGCCGCCGAATGACCCGGCTGATCGTCTGGCGGCACGGCAACACCGACTGGAACGCCGCCAACCGCGTCCAGGGGCAGACCGACGTACCCCTCAACGAGCTTGGTCGCGACCAGGCCCGCGCCGCCGCGCCGCTGCTCGCGGCGCTGCGACCCGACGCCATCGTGGCCAGCGACCTGAGCCGCGCCGCGGAGACCGCCGCCGCGCTCGCCGCGCTGACCGGGCTTCCGGTACGCACCGACGCCCGGCTGCGCGAGCGGCACTTCGGCCAGTGGCAGGGTCTGCACCTCACCGAGGTCGCCGAACGCTTCCCCGAGGAGTACGCGCGCTGGCGGGCCGGCGACCCCGACCCGGGCGCGGATGTGGAGCCCCTGCACGACCTCGGCGAGCGGGTCGGCCTCGCGCTGCGGGAGGCGGCCGAGGCGCCACCAGGCGGCACGGTGGTGATCGCCACCCACGGTGGCGGCTCCCGGCAGGGCATGGGCCACCTTCTCGGCTGGGACACCGGCGTGCTGCGCTCCATCGGCTCGTTGGCCAACTGCCACTGGAGTGAGCTGCGGCACGACGACCGCGCGCCGGCCATCGGGCGCCCGCAGGACGTCAGTGGGTGGCAGTTGCGGGCACACAACGTCGGCCTGATCACCGCCCCGGTCGCCGTCGACGCGATCTGAGCACTCGCGCCTCGGCGTTCGCGGCCTCGATCGGCTAGCGTGCCGGGCATGCCCGTCGCGGTTGTCATCGACTCCACCGCCTACCTTCCGCCCGAGCTGGTGCAGGCGCACCGGCTGACCGTCGTGCCGTTGACCGTCGTACTCAACGGAGCGGAAGGGCTGGAGGGGGTGGAGACCCAGCCGGCCGACGCGACAGTGGCACTGAGCGCCCGCCGGGTCACGGCGACCACCTCCCGCCCGGCACCCGAGCAGTTCGCCCGCACGTACCGCCGACTGCTCGACGCCGGCGCCGATGGGATCGTCTCGGTGCACCTCTCCGCCGCGCTGTCCGGCACGGTGGAGGCCGCCCGGCTGGCCGCCACCGACCTGGACGGCCGGGTCGAGGTCGTGGACAGCCGCTCGGCGGGAATGGGGCTGGGCTTTCCGGCCATCGCCGCCGCCATCGCCGCCGAGACCGGCGGCGACCTTGCCGGGGTACGCGACGCGGCGCTCGCCGCCATCGCCCGCACCACCGTCTGGTTCTACGTCGACACGCTGGAATTCCTGCGCCGGGGCGGCCGGATCAACGCGGCCGAGGCATTGGTCGGCACCGCGCTGTCCGTCAAGCCGATCATGCACATGCCGGACGGGGCGATCGTGCTGCGCGAGAAGGTTCGCACCGCCAGCCGGGGAGTGGCCCGTCTCGTGGACCTTGCCGTCGAGGCGGCAGGCGACGACGACGTGGATCTCGGGGTGCACCACCTGGCCGCACCGCAACGGGCCGAGGCGTTGCGCGCCGCGCTGACCGAACGGTTCGGCGACCGGCTGCACGACACGTACGTCTCCGAGGCGGGTGCCGTCGTCGCCGCGCACGCCGGGCCCGGCCTGGCCTGCGTGGTCGTCCACCGCCGACCGGAGGGCTGAGCCGTGTCCACGTCGTGCGTGGTGACCGGTGGCGGTCGCGGTGTCGGCCGGGCGGTGGTGGAACGGCTGGTGGCGACCGGCGCCACCATCGTCGTACTGGAACGCGACGCCGCCGCGGTCGACTGGTTGGCCGGCCATCCGGCCGCCGATCGGCTCGTCCCGGTGGTCGGCGACGCCGCCGACGAGCAGGTGGCCGAGCGCGCCGCCGAACTGGCGGACCGCGCCGCGCCACTGACCGGCTGGGTGAACAACGCGGCGGTGTTCCGCGATGCCACGCTGCACTCCGCGTCGGCCGACACGGTGCTGGACCTGATCAACGTGAACCTGCGCCCAGCCGTGGTGGGCGCCGCAGTCGCCGTCCGCCGCTTCCTGGCCCGCGCCGCCGGTGGCGCGATCGTCAACGTCTCGTCCCACCAGGCCCGTCGACCGGTGTCAGGCGCCCTGCCGTACGCGACGGCGAAGGCCGCCGTGGAGGGGCTCACCCGGGCACTGGCAGTCGAGTACGGGCGGCACGGCATCCGCGCCAACGCCGTCGCGCTCGGCTCGATCGCCACCGAGCGGCACGCCGAATTCCTCGCCACGCAGGAGCCCAACCAGGCCCAGTGGATCGACGCCGAGCTGACCCGGCTGCACCCGGTGGGCCGCATCGGGCGGGCCGAGGAGGTGGCCGAGGCGGTCGCGTACCTGCTGTCGCCCGCGGCGAGCTTCGTCAACGGGGTGACGCTGCCGGTGGACGGCGGACGAGCCGTACTCGGCCTCGACCCAGAGGCCCGCTGACCGCCTAGACCGCTCGGCTTCTAGCTGTCGGCGACGAAGACGCCCTGGCCCTGCTGACCGTAGATCAGGTTCCGCTCGTGCAGTTCCTTGACGGCTCGATAGGCCGTGGAGCGTGCCACGTTGTACAGCTCGCCGATCTCGGACACCGACGGCAGTTGTTGGCCGGGCGAGTATTCGCCTGAGCGGATCTTCTGCTCGATGTCATCCGCCACGCGGCGGTAGTGCGGTGGTCTCGTTGGCATGAGCGGTTCTCCCGGACTTCAGCGGAGATCATGTTTCCAGCCCGGGTGTGATCGAGGCAAGGCGACAACGCGGCAAAGTGGAGACAGTGAGAACTTGACTACACCGAGACAGTGGATACAGTGAGACAGTGACCGGGTGCTCCTGGACTTCAGCACTCCTGAGGTATCCGGTCTGCCCGCCCTGAGGGAGTGCACCGCAAAGCCTCGGCCCCCAGGGCGGGCTACTTCGGATCGCGCGGAGGTGCCGACCATGCCAATCGATGAACCGGTGTCCACGGCGACGGAACTGTTCACGGCCAAGCGGGTACTGGATGCTCACTGGACTCGGGCACTCCACCGGCCGTGGCGGGCGGGCGGGTGCCTGGAGTGCCGAGGGCGCAACGAGTGCCGACAACTCGACTGGGCGTTGGCGCTCCTGGCAGAGGTCGCCGCGGTCATGCTCCAGAAACGGTGAATGAGCCCGCCCACGCCGCTGTGTTAGCCTCCGTGCGCGCCCCAGATGGGCCTACCCCCCGGAGGTTCTGGCTACTTCAGCCACCACGCCGAGATCGATGCGATGTACGCGTCTCTCGTGCGGGATCCGGGGCGTCGGTGCCCTCGGGGCTTTGTCATCTGCGTGGCTGGGTGAACGCTGTGGGCTTCCGGTCGGGTCTTCGGATCGACCGGGAAAGAAGACGGTACGCATGACAGTCACGTTCAACCACACCATCATCGCCAGCAAGGACAAGAGCGCCTCGGCCGCGTTCTACCGGGAGCTGTTCGAGCTGCCGGAGGCGCCTTCATGGGGGCCGTTCGCCAACGTCCAACTGGACGAGGGTGTGCTGCTCCAGTTCGCCGAGCCGCCGGTGGACATCCAGATGCAGCACTACGCGTTCCTCGTCGACGACGAGTTGTTCGTGCGGTGCCTGGCGTTCGTCGAGGGGCGTGGCATCACGTACTGGGCCGACCCGCAGCTGAAGCGGGAGGGGGAGACCAACACCGAGCACGGTGGGCGGGGCTTCTACTTCTTCGACCCGGTGGGACACGCCATCGAGATCATCACCCGGCCGTACCTGTAGCAGGCCCGGCGGCCGGTCGGGCACTGTTGCCCGCCGGCCGTCAGCCTCGCTGCTGAGCCTCGTGGGCCGTGCGGTCGGCGCTCTCGCCCGGGCGTACGGGATTGGTCAGCTGGAACCCCGACGCCGCGAAGCTGGCCCCATGCTCGCGGTCGGACAGCACGAACGTTCCGCCCCGCTGCTCTGGCTGCCAACCACTCTTCAGACCACAGATGATGACGGCCCGCACGTCGGCGGGTGTGGGGTAGCCGTCGTCGACAACGTACGGCCCGGGGGCCGACAACAGATCCGCTTCGAGCTTCTGGCTGTTCTTGCCGCCGCTACCCCAGGCCCGGACGTAGACCGCCCGGTGGTGGAAGCCATCGATCTGTACGCGGTGCAGCGCCGCGCGCCACGTGTAGGTGTGCCCGTCGATGTGTATCTGCCGTAGTCGAGCCCGCATCCGAGCCACCTCCGATCCTTCAAGATCGATGGGACGTACCCTACGCCGCACTCCCCAATCGTCTTCGTCGTGCTCGCCGTCCTCTGCATGCTGGCCGGGCGGCCCCTGCCCGCCGATGACGTCCCTCGACCGTGGAGACCGGCGGGACGATCCGACGCCACCGTCTGAGCCATCGCCAGCGATGCTGGCGCGGGAGTGTCCGTCGGTCTTTGCCTGCCGGACCTACTCTGCGCCCATGGGGGATCTGCGCGTTCGTCGATGGATCAATCCGCTGGCCGGGGTGTATCTGTTGGTGTTTACCGTCACCGAAGCGATCGGTGCAGTGGGAGCGACAACCTGGATCCGACCCGGGGACGCAATCATTCCGACCCTCCTGCTGTGGTGCGTCTCCTTGGCGGTGGCCGTGCGGGTGACCTCGCCCGGGATGCCACCGCACGTGGTCCGACTGGTCCTCGCTTGGCTGGTCAGCGCCTTCTTCGTGCTCATGGTTGCCGCGGGACTGTGGTCGTCTGTTCTCCACCATCGCGGCGAGCGGGTCGTAGCCACAGTCATATCCGTGCGAGACGGCAGCGAGAGGCCCCGGCAGCTGTACTATACTCTCGCCGATCAGGACAACCCGCGCATTCGCGGGGAATTGGGGCGTTGGCCAGGGAACCCCGATGGAGCGCCGGACAAGCCGGAGGGGGTAGTGGGACAACACGTCACTGTGGTGCGTGACCCTGAAGGCCTGGTCCACCCACGGTTGCCGGAAGAACTCGTCGAGAGCACGACCGGATGGATGCTCTGGCCGGGCATCTTCGTTATCACAGCAGTGCTCAGCATGCTGGCCGCCGGCCGGCGCATCGATGACGGAAGGACAAAGTCGGGTCGCCGACGACCTTCCAGACGCTCTGCTGCCAAGATTGGCCCTCGCCCGCGGCGGAAGCGCAGGCGGGGCAGGACCGGTCGGCACAGTTCCGGTCCGCCGCGCTTGGAGTCCTCGCCTCGCCAGGCCCGCCGCCAATCCTGAACCGTGGCTTGGTTCTTCTCTGGCGTCCAGGGCCAGCCCTGACCGGGCCAGGTCAACATTCTGCCCCGTAGCAGATCGAGGCTTGATCAGGTAGTTGTCCACAGTGGCGATAGTTGTCCACAGGACGGCGTCGCCCCCGTCCACCGTCCCGGCCGCCGCCATAGCGTCGCGATGTGTCGCACGACGAGGAGACAGAGGTACGCCAGCGCCTGCGCCGGCTGACGGAGACGGTTGTCGTCCCGCTGACCCGGACCGAGGCGTCGCTCGCGGGCGTACCCCCGTTTGGCGTGCCGCCCGGCGCGCCGTCTCCGGACGTGCGGTCGGCCCAACCGGCGCAGGCCTCTGAGCTGGTGCCGGGCGGCCTTGCGGTGGTGTCTGAATCGCGGTTGCCCGGGCCTGGGGCGTTCGATCCCGGGCGCAGGGGGGTGCGGGCGTTGGCGGTGGTCGCCGTGGTGGTGCTGTTGGTCGCGGCCGGTTGGGCTTGGCGATCCCGGCCGCAGTCGGAACCGGTCGCCCCGCTGTCCCGCGAGACTGCATCGGCTGCGCCGGCGGGTGACCTCAGCGCGTCCGGGTCCGGCGAGCTGGTGGTGGCGGTGGCAGGAAAGGTCCGCAAGCCCGGTCTGGTACGCCTGCCGGCCGGCTCCCGTCTCGCCGACGCGGTGCAGGCAGCCGGCGGCGCGCTGCCCGGGGTCGACGTGGCGCTGCTCAACCCCGCCCGCAAGGTCACCGACGGTGAATTGATCGTGGTCGGGGTGACGCCACCACCGGGGCCGGGGGGCGCGGCCGGGCCTGTGGCGGGCGGCGCGGCACCCGCCGCCGGTCCGGTGAACCTCAACACCGCCACCCTGGCCCAGCTCGACGCGTTGCCCGGGGTAGGGCCGGTCCTCGCCCAACGGATCCTCGCCCATCGGGATCAGCACGGCGGGTTCAAGTCCGTTGGCGATCTGCGCCAGGTCGACGGGATTGGTGACGCCCGGTACGAGCAGCTCAAGGACCTGGTGACGGTGTGAGCGCCCACCGCGCCACCGACGAGCGGGAGCCGTCGAGCACAAGGGCTGGAAACGACCCGAGCGTTGCCCACGACCAGACGTCGCCGCCAGATCTGCGGCTCGCCGGGTTGGCGGTGGCCGCCTGGCTCACGGCGCTCGCCGGCCTGCATCTCGGCACCCGCACGCTGTTGCTGGTCGGCGGCGCCGCCGTCGTCCTGACGGTGCTCAGCGCCCTGTACCTGCTCGGTCACCTCGGTCGTTGGCCTCGGGCGACGGCTCACCGCTACGGCTGGATCGTCGTCGCGGTCGGTCTCGGCGTGGTCTGCGCAGGGGCGGCCACCGCTGCTCGGCTCGCCATCCGGGACACACCGCCGATCCGTGTCCTGGCCGAGCAACGCGCTCCGGTGACCGCCGACCTGGTCGTCCGGGACGATCCACGCCCGATCCGGAGCGCCGGGCGGCCAGGCATGTTGCTGGTCTCGACCGAACTGGTTCGGCTCACCGGCCCGGATGGTCGGCGGATCCATGCGTCGGTGCGGCTGCTCGTCCTGGCCACCGACCCGGCGTGGCGGGGTCTGTTGCCCGGGCAGCGCCTCACCGCCGACGGCCGGCTCGGCGTACCGCGCGGTGGCGACCTCACCGCGGCGGTGCTCAGCACCAACGGCCCACCGGAGCGGCACGGTGCGCCGTCCTGGGCGCAGCGCGCCGCCGGGACGCTGCGTACCGGCCTGCAACGCGCCTGCGCGCCGCTGCCCGACGACCCCGGTGGGCTGCTGCCCGGTCTGGTGGTGGGCGACACCAGCCGACTGCCACCCGCCGTCGAGGAGGAGTTCCAGGCCACCGGGATGACCCATCTCAACGCGGTCTCCGGCTCCAACGTCGCGATCGTGGTGGGTGCGGTGTTGTTGCTGGCCCGGTGGTCACGGGCCGGTCCGTGGCTCGCCGCCGGGCTGTGCGGGGTGGCGCTGGTGGGGTTCGTCATTCTGGTCCGCCCGTCGCCGAGCGTCGTACGAGCCGCCACGATGGGAGCGATCGGTCTCGCCGCGCTCGCCGCCGGTCGTCCCCGCGCGGCGTTGCCCGCGTTGGCCGCCGCCGTGACCGTGCTGGTGCTCGTCGACCCCGAGCTGGCCGGGGACCCGGGGTTCGCGCTCTCCGTGCTGGCCACCGGTGGCCTGCTGCTGCTCGCGCCACGCTGGCGGGACGGGTTGCGGCGGCGAGGCGTCCCACCGGGGCTGGCCGAGGCGTTGGCCGTGCCGGCGGCCGCCCAACTTGCCTGCGGCCCGGTCGTCGCCGGAATCTCCGGCACGGTGAGCCTGGTGGCGGTACCGGCCAATCTGCTGGCGGTGCCGGCCATCGCGCCGGCGACCGTGCTGGGCGTGCTGGCGGCCATGATGTCGCCGATCTGGCCGGCCGGTGCCGAGTTCGTCGCGTGGCTGGCAAGTTGGCCGGCCTGGTGGCTGGTGATCATCGCCCGGCAGGGTGCTCGACTGCCGGGCGGCACCCTGCCGTGGCCGGGCGGGGTGCCCGGTGCCCTCCTGCTGACCGGGCTGACCGTTGCGTTGCTGATCGCGGTGCGCCGGCCACTCGTACGTCGGCTGGTGGCGGTTGTCGGTGTCGCCGCCGTGCTGGGTGCCCTGCCGGTTCGGCTGATGGCAGCCGGTTGGCCGCCCGCCGGCTGGGTGGTGGTGGCCTGCGCGGTGGGCCAGGGCGACGCCCTGGTGCTCCCGGTCGACCCCGGCCGGGCCGTGGTGGTGGACGCCGGGCCGGAACCGGGTGCGGTGGACGGTTGCCTGCGTCGGCTCGGCGTGCGGGAGGTGCCCCTGCTGGTGATCAGCCACTTCCACGCCGACCACGTCGGCGGGGTGGCCGGAGTGTTTCGGGGTCGGCGGGTGGGTGCCGTGCTGACGCCGTCGTCGACCGACCCGGAGAGCGGCCGGGACCTGGTCCGGGCGGCGGCCACCGGCGGGCGGGCAGCGCTGCTGACCACGGTGGCCGGCGCTCGCCATCCCGTGGGCGGGGTCGACCTGCTGGTGCTCGGCCCGCCGTACCCGCTGGCTGGGACGAGGTCCGACCCCAACAACAACTCGCTGGTGCTGCGCGCCACGGTGGCCGGGGTGCGGATCCTGCTGGCCGGCGACGCGGAGACCGAGGAGCAGCACGCGATGGTGACGCGGGCGGCGCCCGGCCAGTTGCGGGCGGACGTGTTGAAAATCGCGCACCACGGGTCGGCGTACCAGGACCCGGGCTTCCTCGACGCGGTGCGGCCATCGGTGGCGCTCGTGCCGGTGGGCACGGGCAACACCTACGGGCACCCGAGTCCAGGGTTGCTTGCCCGACTGAGCAGAGGCGGCGTGCGGGTGCTGCGTACCGACACGGACGGCGATGTGGCGGCGGTCCGAACGGGCGACGGTCTGGCGGTGGCCCGACGAGGGGTGCCCGCAGGCCGACAACCCTGATCAAGGCGGCGGGCCGTCCATTGAGCGGGTGACTTGTGGATTAAGCGAGGAATTGGGGTTGATGTCTGGATTTGCGCTGTGTGCGGGCTGCGCCGATCAAGCAGCGAATGAGCAGGCACGATCCCGCCGCAGGCCGTGCGAATATGGGCGACGTGACCCCCGCCAGCCTCGCCCCCATTCTGCTCGTCCTCGGTGACGAGGAACTGCTCGCCACGCGCGCGGTCACCGAAGCTGTCGCGAAGGTTCGCAGCGTCGACGCCGAGGTGGACGTCCGCGAGTACCAGGCCAGTGCGCTCACCGTCGGCGAGATCGCCGAGATGCTCAGCCCCTCGCTGTTCGGCGGACGGCGGCTGCTGGTCCTGCGTTCCGGCCAGGACGCCCGCAAGGATCTGGTCGCCGCGCTGTTGGCGTACGCGAAGAACCCCGACCCGGACGTCCAACTGCTGGTGCTGCACCTGGGCGGTGCGAAGGGCAAGGCGTTCGCCGACGGTCTGCGGGCGGCCGGCGCGACTGTGGTTCCGGCCGGCAAGCTCAAGGGGCACCGCGACCGGGTTACCTTCGTCCGCGACGAGATCCGCCGGGCCGGCGGGAAGTGCACCGACGACGCCGCCGAAGCGCTCATCGCCGCGGTCGGCAACGACCTGCGCGAGCTGGCCGCCGCCTGCTCCCAACTGATCGCCGACACCGACGGGCGGATCAGCGCCGAGACGGTCTCCCGTTACTACCGGGGCCGGGTCGAGGTGACCGGCTTCACGGTGGCCGACGCCACGATGGTCGGCGACGTGCCGGCGGCGCTTGAGGCACTGCGCTGGGCCCTGCATGTCGGGGTCGACCCGGTGCCCATCGCCGACGCCCTGGCCGACGGCGTGCGCACTGTGGCCCGGGTGGCATCGGCCGGACGAGGTAATGCGTACCAGCTCGCCAGCAGCCTCGGAATGCCCGCCTGGAAGATCGAACGGGCGCAGCGGCAGGCGCGGGGCTGGACGCCGGAGGGCCTGGTCCGGGCCATGCAGGTCGCCGCCGAGTGCAACGCGGCCGTCAAGGGCGGCTCCGACGACAGGGCGTACGCCCTGGAACGTGCGGTCTTCTCCGTCGCGGCGGCCCGGCAGGGCAGCACCAGGTGACGAGGGCGAACCGCCCAGTGTGGGCAACCATCGGAGTGGACGAGGAGCGCTACCGGCCGCTCTACGCCCGGCTCCTCGGCCTGCGGTTCGTCAACCCCGGCGGGGTGCTGTGCTTCCTCTTCTTCGAGGGCGCCATCGCCCTGGCGGTGCTGCTCGCCCTCGCCGAGTTGGTCAGCTGGTGGGCGGTGCTGGTGTTGCCGGTCGTGGTGGCGGCCATGGTCAAACTCAACGACATGGTGGCCGCGGTCGTTGTCCGTTCCGCCGCGCTCGTGCCCGAGCAGGAACGGGACCGGTTTCGCCGGCAGATGGAGCCGGCGGTCGGGCGAGCGCAGGTGGAGTGGATCCTGCACAGCGTGCCCGGCGTCGTCGTGGCGACGGACACATCGCCCCCGCACACCGACGCGCCGACGCGCCCACCGACGCACTCGTCGTAGATCTTGGAGCGGAACGGCCCCTCTTGGGGCACTTTCCTTCCAAGATCTCAAGGCGGGCGCGCTAGGCGGGCATGCTGCCCTGGGGGCTTAGACGGCCGGCCGCTGGACACACGAAAGCCCCGGGCCTGGGCCCGGGGCTTTCCGAATCAGTCTGACGGTGAAGTCGTCAGGCGGAGAGCGACACCACGCGCTTTGCGATCGCGGACTTGCGGTTCGCGGCCTGGTTGGAGTGGATCACGCCCTTGCTGACGGCCTTGTCCAGCTTGCGCGAGGCGTCCAGCATGAGCGCGGTCGCCTTCTCGACGTCACCGGCCTCGGCAGCCTCGTGGAACTTCCGGACGGCGGTCTTCAGCGACGACTTGACCGACTTGTTGCGCAGCCGGGCCTTCTCGTTCTGCCGGTTGCGCTTGATCTGGGACTTGATGTTCGCCACGCGACAGCCTCGTCTTGATAGCTCGGGTTGGTCAGCTTATTGCGCGTGATGACGAACATGCGTCATCGCTGCGCGAAGAGCCAGGTTACCAGGTCGCCCGGGACGAGCCAAAACGGCTCGGCCTTCGCGCGGACGGACCCGGCCCGTCGGGGACCAGGTTACGCCCTCGACCAGGGCGGCGGCTCACCCGCCAGCCGAGCGGCAGCCCAGCTCGCGTCCCCGCCAGCCCCGTCCGCTTCACCGCCAGCCCTGGCGGCGGGCCAGCCAGTCGAGCGACTGCTCGCCGCTCCATCGCTGGTGGGCGGGTAGGTGTGGTGAGGCCGTCGGCGGTGCCGCCGCAGCGCCGGTGAGGTAGTAGCCGGCCAACGCGGCCAGGGTCGCGTCCAGGGCGTCCGGGGGCGCGCCGGCGGTGGCCGGGTGCGCGGCGAAGAGGCGATCCGCGTCCAACCCGCTGGCGTACGCGGTGAGCAGCAGGCCGGCCACGTCGAACCAGGCCGGCCCGGAGCAGACCCAGGTCCAGTCGCAGAACCAGGCTCGGCCGTCCGCGCCGATCAGCACGTTGTCGACCCGCAGGTCGCCGTGGATCAGGCCGGTCGCCCCATCGGCGTACCGGGGGAGGAGGGACTCCAACTCCACCAGCTCGGGCAGCCGGTCCAGGAGCGGCGCGGGCAGTGGCGGGCTCGGCTCGCGACCGGCGGCGACCTCCTCCCACCAGAGGATGTCCGACCGGGCCAGGTCGGCCAGGCGCGGCAGGCCGAGCGCGGTCAACTCGGCCGGCGGGTCGGTCAGGGCGGCGGCGACCTGCGCGTACCCGGCGAGGGTTGCGTCCAACTCGGCGGGCGCCCAGGGCAGGCGCGGGGTGTGCCCGTCGACGGCGTCGGTGCAGAGCACGAACCAACCGGCCGCGGAGAGGGTCCACCGGGGGCGGGGCGCCGGCAGGTCCGCCGGCAGCCGGTCCAGGATCGCGGCCTCTCGGGCGTACCAGTCGACCAGATGCGGTTGCTCGGCGGCGGGTGCGGCCTTGACGAAGGCCCGACCACCGTCGGCGGTGTCGAGCACGGCGGCGAAGCCGCGGGTGAAGCCCGCGCCCGCGACCCGGGCGGTGACCACCGGCGCGCCCAGCCGTTCGGCGACCGCGGCCCGCAGCGCCGCCGGTAAGGCCGGCCACGACGGGCGCAGGGCGCTCGCGTGGTACGGCACCGGCGGCAGCAGGGGAGGGGACATCCCACCATGCTGCCCCGGGGTACGTGCGCGACGCACGGCGACACTGCCAGACTGCCAAGCCATGAGGACCGAGGACTTCTGGCAGTTGATCGACGAGGCGCGGGCCGGCGGCGGCGGTGAGCCCGGCCCGGTCGCCGCGCGGGCCGTCGCGCTGCTCGCCGAGCGCGACCCGGAGGACATCATCGGGTACGCACGGCACCAGACACGGGTGCTGGCCGCCTCACACAAGGCGGATCTCTGGGGTGCGGCGTACCTGATCAACGGTGGTGCCTCGGCCGACGGCTTCGAACACTTCCGGGGCTGGCTGATGACCCAGGGCCGTGCCGTCTTCGCCCGCGCGGTCGCCGAACCGGACTCGCTGGCCGAACTGCCCCAGGTGCGGGCGGCCTCGCTCAGCGGCGAGGAGTTCTCCGCAGAGCAGATGCTCTCGGTGCCCTGGGACGCGTACCGCAAGGCCACCGCGACCGAGCTGCCGGCCGACCGCGACCCGGTGCGGACACCGGACCTCAACGACTTCTGGGACTTCGACGACGAGGACGAGGCGCGTCGGCGGCTGCCCCGGCTGGCCGCGCTCTTCGTCGAGCCGCCGATGGAGTGAGGGGTCCTCGCGCCGATCCATCGCCCGCACAGTGGGCGCACCCCGGCGGCGTGGGAACATAGAGGGGGTCGGCGGCGCGCCGGCCTGTTCACGTCAGCCGACCAGAACGGACCGCTGTGCCACCGAAGCTCGATCCCGGCGCGAACGCTCCCGGTTCCACCGACCCCGGTCGCCTCCGGAACTTCGGCATCATCGCCCACATCGACCACGGGAAGTCGACCCTGGCCGACCGGATGCTGCAGCTCACCGGTGTGGTCGACCCTCGGCAGATGCGCGCGCAGTACCTGGACCGGATGGACATCGAGCGCGAGCGCGGCATCACCATCAAGAGCCAGGCCGTCCGCATGCCGTGGACCATCCGCGAGGGTGAGCGGGCCGGCGAGCACGCGGTGCTCAACATGATCGACACCCCGGGGCACGTGGACTTCACCTACGAGGTGTCCCGGTCGCTGGCCGCCTGCGAGGGCGCAGTGCTGCTTGTCGACGCCGCACAGGGCATCGAGGCGCAGACCCTGGCGAACCTCTACCTGGCTCTCGAGAACGACCTGCGCATCATCCCGGTGCTCAACAAGATCGACCTGCCGGCCGCGCAGCCGGAGAAGTACGCCGAGGAGCTGGCCCACCTCATCGGCGGCGACCCCGCCGACTGCATCCGGGTCTCCGGCAAGACCGGTGAGGGCGTCCCGTACCTGCTCGACGAGATCGTCCGGCAGTTCATTCCACCGGTCGGCGACGCCGCGGCGCCCGCCCGGGCGATGATCTTCGATTCGGTGTACGACGTCTACCGCGGCGTCGTCACGTACGTCCGGGTCATCGACGGCCGGATCAGCGCCCGCGACCGGATCAAGATGATGTCCACCGGTGCGGTGCACGAGCTGCTGGAGATCGGCGTCATCTCACCCGAGATGGTCAAGGCCGACGCGCTCGGCGTCGGCGAGGTCGGCTACCTGATCACCGGTGTGAAGGACGTCCGGCAGTCCCGGGTCGGTGACACGGTCACCATCAACAGCCGGCCGGCGACCGAGGCGTTGGGCGGCTACAAGGACCCGAAGCCGATGGTCTACTCCGGCCTCTACCCGATCGACGGGTCCGACTACCCGAACCTGCGCGAGGCGTTGGACAAGCTCAAGCTCAACGACGCCGCCCTGGACTACGAGCCGGAGACCTCCGGCGCGCTCGGCTTCGGCTTCCGCTGCGGCTTCCTCGGCCTGCTCCACCTGGAGATCATCCGGGAGCGGCTGGAGCGCGAGTACAACCTCGACCTGATCTCCACCGCGCCCAACGTCGTCTACCGGGCGATCACGGACGACGGCGAGGAGATCGTCGTGACCAACCCGAGCGAGTACCCCACCGGCAAGATCGCCGAGGTGTACGAGCCGGTGGTCCGGGCCACCGTGCTGACGCCCAACGACTACGTGGGCGCGATCATGGAGCTCTGCCAGGGCCGGCGCGGCACCCTGCTCGGCATGGACTACCTCTCCGCCGACCGGGTGGAGCTGCGCTACACGCTGCCCCTCGCGGAGATCATCTACGACTTCTTCGACCAGCTGAAGAGCCGTACCAAGGGCTACGCCTCGCTCGACTACGAGCCCTCCGGCGAGCAGGCGTCCGACCTGGTGAAGGTGGACATCCTCCTGCACGGCGAGCCGGTGGACGCGTTCAGCGCCATCGTGCACAAGGACAAGGCGTACAACTACGGCGTCACCATCGCCGCCAAGCTGCGCACCCTGATCCCGCGCCAGCAGTTCGAGGTGCCGATCCAGGCGGCCATCGGCAGCCGGGTCATCGCCCGGGAAACCATCCGGGCGATCCGCAAGGACGTGCTCGCCAAGTGCTACGGCGGCGACATCAGCCGCAAGCGCAAGCTGCTGGAGAAGCAGAAGGAAGGCAAGAAGCGGATGAAGATGGTCGGCAGAGTCGAGGTGCCGCAGGAGGCCTTCATCGCCGCCCTCTCCTCCGACTCCGGCGACGGCAAGGCCGCCGGCAAGAAGTAGTTCGCGATGCCGTACGCGCCCGGGTGCCACACGCACCCGGGCGCGTTGCGTTTCCGGTGTGCTCGCCTGTCTCGCGTTCTCGCCCGTCTTGGCCTCTGTCGGGCCCGCCGTTACTGCCGGCCTGGCGCCGGGGTGTGGCGAGTGTGACCGCCGGGTGCGGAAAATTTTTCTGTCGCTGTCGTGGGGTCGGCCGCTCGACGACATGGGCTCCTACCTGTGTGGACGTGCCCGCGCGCCAACCGACGCACCCCGAGAACATTGACGACTGGCGCTGTCCTTTGCGGTGAGTCGGTTTGGGCTTTCGGTGGGTCGGGCACTTACCGGTCACGACAGGAAGCACACACATCGTGTGTCAGACATTCTTTTGAAGGAGGGCGACCGTGGAGTTCACCGTGTGGGGCATCATCACTGCGATCGTTGTTGGTCTCATCGTCGGCGCGCTCGGCCGCCTGGTCGTCCCGGGCCGGCAGAACATGCCGATCTGGCTGCACATGCTGATCGGTATTGGCGCCGCCCTGCTGGGCACCGTACTGGCGCGGGCCATCGGCATCGCGACCGAGACGAACGGCGTCGACTGGGGCGAGCTGCTGGTGCAGGTCGTGGTGGCCGCGATCGCTGTCGCACTGGTTGCCGGTGTGGGTGGCCGCCGCCGCATGACCCGGTAACACCACAGCACCAACCCGTACCACCGCGACACCTCGATGGGCGCCCGACCGACAGGTCGGGCGCCCATCGGCGTTCCACCCGCCACGACGGTCTTCGCCGCGTTCTGTCCACCGCCGCGGTCGTCGCCGGTTCTGTCCACCGCGACGGCCTCTCGTCCGACGTCTCCGGCGTGCGGCCTGAAGGTCTGCCCTCCTGCGCGCCCGCGGTCTGCCATGGCACGCGGCCCGAAGTCGCAGTGTGTGGCCCGAGGTCTGCCGTTTGCGGCGGCTCGAGGGTTTGCGGCGTGCCGCGTGGGCCCGACGTTTGCGGCGTGCGGCCCGACGTTTGCGGCGTGCGGCCCGACGTTTGCGGCGTGCGGCCCGACGTTTGCGGCGTGCGGCTCGAGGTCTGTGGGCGAGCCCGCCGGAGGTCTGCGGCGCCCTGTCGAGCGTCCCCGCTGGGCTGGATCGCGGTGATCGGCTCGGTTGTGGTGACGTCGAGGCGTCCTGGGTGGATGTACCGCCGCGCAGCAGTGCCATCACCCCCGGCAAGTCCATCTCTCGGTCCGCTCCGGTTGGACGACATCATCCGCCTCCGCCGGATGCGGCGGCCTCAACGACCTCTTGTTGAACGCGGCCCGGGGCCCGGTGGCCCGGGGCCCGGTGGCCCGGGGCCCGGTGGCCCGGGTGTCCGGGGCGGGTGGACCGACGGCCGGATGGGGCCCGCAGTGGAACGTGTTCCTGTCGGCCAAGTCGTGATCGTTTCGTGAGTGAAGTCGGTTTGGAATTTAGGTGGGTCGGGCAATTAACGGTCACGACAGGAAGCACACGAACCGTGTGTCAGACATTCTTGAAGGAGGGTGGCCGTGGAGCTCACCGTGTGGGGCATCATCACTGCGATCGTTGTTGGTCTCATCGTCGGCGCGCTCGGCCGCCTGGTCGTCCCGGGCCGGCAGAACATGCCGATCTGGCTGCACCTGCTGATCGGTGTCGGCGCCGCGCTGCTGGGCACGGTCCTGGCGCGGGCCATCGGCATCGCGACCGAGACGAACGGTGTCGACTGGGGCGAGCTGCTGGTGCAGGTCGTGGTTGCCGCGATCGCTGTCGCACTGGTTGCCGGTGTGGGTGGCCGTCGCCGCGTCACCCGATAACGACCCGGCATCATCTGACGACACAGCACCACTTGTAGGACAGCACGACTGGAAAGAGCGCCCGGCCAAGAGCCGGGCGCTCTTTCGTGCTGGAGTGCCCGGCTTTGGCCCGATGCTGGAGCGCCGGTCGTCGGGCCCCTGCGGTACGGTCGCCACGCTTCGGCCAGTCCCGCCCACTGTCGTAAAGGAATTCTCCGTACTAGGGTGCGGCGGAGAAGGTTAGTTCCAGGCGGCGCGAGGGGAGAAGTGGCGTGAACAGGTGGAAGCGGCTGGCCCCGGTCACTGCCATGGTGGCCTCGGCCGCGATGGTGCTGACCGGTTGTGGAGGCTCCGGCGACGACGCGGCCGACGACAGCAAGCTCACGGTCTGGATGATGGGCGAGGGCGGGGACGCGCAGAACTCCTTCCTCGACGGGGTCGAGGCCGAGTTCCGCCAGAAGCACCCCGACACCGACGTGGTCGTGCAGTACATCCCCTGGCTGGAGGCGCCCAAGAAGTTCCAGGCCGCGCTCGCCGGCGGTGAGGGTCCGGACATCACCGAGCTGGGCAACACCGAGACCCAGGGTTGGGCCGCACAGGAGGCGCTCGCCGACGTGAGTGGTCGGATGGGCGGCTGGGCCGACGGCAAGGATCTGCTGCCCGACCTGGTGCGCAACGCGCAGCTCGACGGCAAGCAGTACGGCGTGCCCTGGTACGCGGGTGTGCGCGCCATCTACTACCGCACCGACTGGTTCGCCGAGGCCGGCGTGCAGCCCCCGAAGACCTGGGACGACCTGGTCACGGTGGCCAAGGCCGTGCAGGCGAAGAAGAAGGGCACCTACGGCATCGCGCTGCCCGGCAACTCCGAGCTGCCCTTCTACTCCTTCCTCTGGGGCGCGGGCGGCGAGATCGCCAGCAACCAGGGCGGCACCTGGAAGTCCGGCTACACCACGCCCGAGGCGCAGCGGGCCGTCAAGTTCTGGACCGACCTGGTGACAGTGCACAAGGTCGCCCCGCCGGCGGCGGCGGGTTGGAACGAGATCGACGCGCGTACCCAGTTCGCCACCGGCAAGGCCGCGATGGCCTTCGCCGGTAGCTGGCAGCAGGGCGCCATCAAGAAGGACAACCCCGAGATCGAGAAGGTCTGGGGTACGTTCCCGATCCCCAGCCCCGACGGCAAGGCGGCGCCCGGTTTCGCGGGCGGCTCGGACGTGGCGATCTGGAAGGACAGCGAGCGGCAGGACCTGGCCTGGGAGTACCTGACCGTGCTGCTGAACAAGAAGAACGCGCAGAGCTTCGCGAGCAGCCTCGGCTTCTTCCCCGTCTACCAGGACCTGGTCTCCGGTGGCGCCTACGCGAACGACAAGGTGATGGCGGCGTTCGCCACCACCATGCAGAACACCAAGCTCACGCCGCTCACCCCGAAGTGGGTGGAGGTCAGCCGGACGAAGACGGTGACCCAGGCGATGAACAGCTCGGTCATGAAGGGTCAGAAGACGGTCGAGAAGGCTACCGCCGACGCGGCCGGTGAGATGGAAGGCATCTTGAACAGCAAGTGAGCTCACTGACCAAGAGCGCCGAGGCGGCCGCCGCGCGGGAGACCCCCGCGCGGCGGCGTCGCGGGGTGGACCGCCTGCCCTACCTGCTGCTTCTGCCCGCCCTGCTGATCATCGGGGTGCTGCTGCTCTGGCCGCTCGGCCAGGTGGTGGTGATGTCCTTCTACCGACTGAACAGCGTTCGGCAACTGCGCGGCGATCGCGAGTGGCCGTGGGTGGGGCTCGGCAACTACACCGACATCCTCTCCGACCCGTTCTTCCTGACCGTGCTGCGCAACACGGTTCTGTTCGCCGCGGCGAACGTGCTGCTCACGATGGTGCTCGGCACTCTGGTGGGGCTGCTGCTCAACCGGCTCGGTCCCAAGATGGCGACGTTCGTGGCCAGCTGCGTGATGCTCGCCTGGGCCACGCCCGCGCTGACCGGCACCATCGTCTGGAAGTGGATCTTCGACGACACGAGCGGCCTGGTCACGTGGCTGTTCAACGCGTTGCCGGACGGGCTCTCGAACGGCCTGTTCGGGCGCAGCGACTGGACCGGCTACGGCTGGTTCAACTCGCCGCTGCTCTTCTTCGCCATCCTCACCCTGGTGGTGGTCTGGCACTCGTTCCCGTTCATCGCGGTGAGTGTGCTGGCCGGTCTCAAGAGCGTGCCGAGTGAGCTGCACGAGGCGGCCCGGGTGGACGGGGCCAGCCCGTGGCGGGTCTTCTGGAAGATCACTTTCCCGTTGCTGCGCCCGGTCTTCGGAATCCTGATCGTGCTCTCCACGATCTGGGACTTCAAGGTCTTCACCCAGCAGTTCGTGCTGGCCGGCGGCACCCAGGACCGGCCGACGTTCATGCTCGCCATCTACTCGTACGCCGAAGCCTTCTCGCCGCCGCCGAAGTACGGGCTCGGCGCGGCCATCGCGGTGATCCTCACGCTGATCCTGCTCGTGGTCACCGGCTTCTACGTACGGATGGTGCTCAGGCAGGAGGACGAGTCGTGAAGAAGGTCGCTCTCAACGGCGCCGGGCTGCTGGTCGCGCTCTTCGCGGCGTTCCCGGTCTACTGGATGATCTCCACCTCGCTGAAGCCGAGCAACGAGATCTTCTCCTCCACCCCGCAGCCGGTGCCCACCCATCCGACGTTGGCGCACTACCGGGAGATCCTGACCGGCAACCTGATCCCCGGCGTCAGCTTCCTCGACTTCTTCCTCAACAGCGCGCTGGTCGTCGTCTCCACTGTGGTGCTCAGCGGTCTGGTGGCGTTGCTCGCCGCGACCGCGGTGGCCCGGTTCCGGTTCCGGCTGCGGACGAGCTTCCTGATCATGCTGCTGGTGGTGCAGATGATCCCGCTGGAGGCGTTGGTCATCCCGCTGTTCCTGATGATCCAGCGGCTGGGGCTCTACAACACCCTGCCCAGCCTGATCCTCACGTACCTCGGTTTCTCGCTGCCGTTCGCGGTCTGGATGCTGCGCGGCTTCGTCGCCGCGGTGCCGAAGGAACTGGAGGAGGCGGCGGCGATCGACGGGGCCAGCCGGGCCCAGACCTTCCGCCGGGTGCTCTTCCCGCTGGTCGCCCCCGGCCTGGTGGCCACCAGCATCTTCTCCTTCATCACGGCGTGGAACGAGCTGATCTTCGCGTTGACGTTCATCAACGACCAGGGCAGCTACACACTGCCGGTCGCGATGACCTTCTTCTTCGGTCGGGACGACACCAACTGGGGCCCGGTGATGGCCGCGTCCACCCTGTTCACCCTGCCGGTCATCATCTTCTTCCTGCTGGTGCAGCGTCGGATGGTCTCCGGCCTGGTGGCCGGCGCCGTCAAGGGCTGACCCTTGCCGCGACGGTTGACGCCGGTGCTGACCCCCGGCCGGGAGGGCTGGCCAGCGCTGGGCCGCTACTAGGCTGACGGTCATGACGGGCAGGGTGGCAGCGGTGAACCTCGGCATCGTGACCGAGGCGGGGTGGGCGGGCGACGCGAGCGGCCGCAGCGGCATCGACAAGCGGCCGGTCGACGGCCCGGTGTCGCTGCTCACCGGCGGCCTGGCGGGCGACTTCATCGGCGAGCGGGCCCATCACGGTGGTCCTGACCAGGCGGTCTACGCCTATGCCGAGGAGGACGCCGCCTGGTGGGTGGCCGAATTGGGCCGTGCCATCCCGTCCGGCGGCTTCGGCGAGAACCTGACCACCTACGCGGTCGACGTGACGGGTGCGGTGATCGGCGAGCAGTGGCAGGTCGGCTCCGCCCTGCTCCAGGTCACCAAGCCGCGCACCCCCTGCACGACCTTCGCCGGGTTCTGGGGCGTACCGGATCTGATCAAGCGGTTCACGGTCCGGGCATCGCCCGGGGCCTACCTGCGGGTTCTGCGCGAGGGGGAGGTCGGCGCGGGCGACCCGGTCGAGGTGGTGGACCGACCCGCGCACGGTGTGACCATCGGCGAGGTGTTCCGGGCGACCAGCCTGGAGCCGGAGTTGTTGCCTCGGCTGCTCGACGCGGAGGGCCTGCCGGAGCCGATCCGGGAGAAGGCCCGCCGCCGGCTGGGACGCTGACTCGCAGGCCCGCTTTCGGCTCTCGACGTCCGGTTCAGAGCGCTACGCCCCACGCTGCTCTCCTGGGGGCGGCGAAAGGTGCACCACTAGGCGGATGAGGCCTAACGTTCTCACTATCAATAGTGATAATGTTCCTGTCGTGGAGATGTCGCGAGAACGTTGGGCTGATCTGGCGCTGCACCCCGTGCGGATCCGGATCCTGCGCGCGGTCGCGGGCGCGCGCCTGACCACCCAGGCCCTGATCGAGCTGCTGCCCGACGTCCCGCAGGCCACCATGTACCGGCAGTTGGCGATCCTGGTCAAGGCGGGGCTACTCAAGGTGGTCGAGGAGCGCAAGGTACGCGGCGCCGTCGAGCGGGTGTACGGGCTTCCCGCGCAGGGCGCGACGCTCGACCCCGCGAGCCTGGCCACGGCCACGGTGGAGGACCACGCACGGTACTTCACGGCGTTCGTGTCGAGTCTGCTGTCGGAGTTCTCCCGCTACCTCGCCAGGGAACGGATCGACTTCGTCGCCGACGGGGTGGGCTACCAACAACTCGTGCTGCACGTGACCGACGCCGAGTTCAGCGAGTTCGCCGCCGGCTTCAACGCGCTGGTCGTCCCACTGCTGGCCAACAAGCCCGGCAACGGACGGACACCCCGCCTGCTGGCGACAGTTCTGTTGCCGACCGACCCGCCGACGTCGGAGCGGCCGGCGCCGGCTGACGATTCCGAACCAACGAAGGGGGACGGCTGATGGCTTCGGTCGTTGTGACAAACGACGTGATCGACATCCGGTTCACCGGATGGGAGCGGTTGTGGACGGGGCGGGATCAGCTCGTGCTGCGTCTCGCCGCGGTGCGACGGGTCGACCTGGTGAACGATCCGCTCCGGCTGGCCCGTGGCGCCCGCCGCGGGTACGTGGTGTCCGGCTTCACCAAGATCGGTGTCTGGGGCCTGTTCGGCGGCCCTCGCCAGCTCGTGGCGGTCCGCCGGGCGGAGTCCGGGGTGCACCTCGTCCTGGACCGGCCGGCGGGCGGCGGTGAATTCGACGAGGTCGTGCTCTCCAGCCCCACGGCACCGGGCATCGTGGCCACGATCAAGCGTTCTATGGCGGCCCACCAATGACCGGCGACGGGCTCGCGATCGAGGTGTCGCGCCTGACCAAGCGCTTCGGCGACGTCACCGCCGTGCGGGACCTGAGTTTCACCGTGGAGCCCGGTGTGGTCACCGGCCTCGCCTACGGGGTCGTCCTCGCGGGCACTGCCGCGGTGGCGCTGCTCGCTGTCGCCGCCGCCCGCGGCGTCTCACTCGGTCTGCCGGTCACCACCGTGCTGGCGCTGCTCGGCCGTATCGCCGCAGCGATGGCTGTCTACCTGCTCGTCGGGGCGGGGGTCGGTGCACTCATCCACCACCAGATCGCGGCGCTGTGTGTCGTAACCGGCTATCTGTACGTGGGGGAGCCGGTGCTGATGATGATCCCCGGTGTCAACACGCTGTACCCGGTCCTGCCCGGCGGAGCCACCGCCGCGCTGACCGACTTCACCTACCTCGCCGACGCGATGTCCGCGGAACTCGGCAGCGGGGCCGTTCACCTGCTCCCACCGGTGACCGGTGCCCTCCTGCTCGCCGCGTACGCGCTGACCGCCTCGGCGATCGCCGTACTCGTCCCGATGCGCCGCGACATCACCTGACCGACCGGGCGCGGTACCGGCCCGAGCAACGCCGGCCCGAGACGGCGACGACCGGGCGGCAGGGGACAACCCCTGCGGCCCGGCCGTCGTCAGCCGTTCCTGTGGTCAGATCAGCGGAGCCAGGGGATGTTGCGGTCGAGCAGACCGCGCTCCTTGAGCTCCTTGCGCAGCGGGATCTCGTCGTCGACGTACCCGTCCCAGTTGATGCCCCAGTAGTTGGCGGTGTGGGTGCCCTCACCGATCAGCTGGCGCTGCACGGGGGTGCGGTTGCGGTACCACTCGCCGTTCAGGTCGGGGTGCAGCTCGTCCAGCGGACGGATCCACCGGTAGGTGTAGCCGACGAAGAGCATCTTGCGGGTGATGGTCGACAGGTTCGTCGACCGGGAGTGCCACTGCCGACGGTCGAAGATGAAGGCGTCGCCCGGGTTCGCGGTGATCTCCACCGTGCCCTCCGGGTCGGGGTTCTGCACGGTGAGGTCCGCCGGCCGGGGCAGCGAGTTCTTCAGGTGGCTGCCCGGGATGACCTTGGTAGCGCCGCGGCCGGTCTCGGAGAGATCCGACAGCACGTACGCGACCTTCAGCGAGAACATCGGCCGGGGCAGGTTCGGGTCCATCGTCTCCGGGTCGGAGTTCTGCCGGTACCCGTCCTGGTGCCAACCCCAGTACGGCTTCTCCGGCTCGGCGGCCGGAGGGGTGACGTCCAGGTGGTTGTGGTGGGTGTAGATGTTCCAGCCGGCCAGCCCCCACATGTACGGGAAGGCGATCGGGTGGGTCAGCAGCTCACCGAAGAGCTCGTCGCGCTCCAGAAAGCCTAGCAGGTGCAGGGTGCCGTCCTTCTTGGTGGTGCCCTTCGCCTGCTCCTCCGCGTAGACGCGGTCGACCGCCGCCTCCAGCGCCGCCCGGTGGTCCTCCGTCAGGACGTTGCGCAGCAGGAGGAAGCCCTGCTCGTGGAACTCCTTGCGGTCAGTGTCGCTGATCGGTTCGTAACCGGTCCGGTCGCCGTAATCGAACACCGCGTCGTACCCCTCCCCATGAGGTGAAACCTTTTCTGGCACAGGCCGCCGATCGTAACGCGGTGGTCCAGGCGTCGGGGAGGGCGTGGTGCGGGATTTGGCCGCAGTGGGACCCCACGCAGCGAGAGAAACGCACAGAGTGAGATCTAGGAGATCAATAGCTCGATTTGATGTTCATTGCCCGATTGTGCGGTGACTGCCGGTTAAGAGATCCGGGTCGGTCAACCCTCGTTGAACACCTCGGCCACGACCTGGCCGGCGGGGTTCTGCGGGCCGTCCACCCGGTCCCACGAGCCGCCGCGGGCGGTCCACTCCAGGTCGCCGAAGCGGACCCGCTTCACACCATGGTCCTGGGCATGCGACACCAGCCAGTGCGCATAGCGCCAGCCGTCGCGTTGGTCGCCCGGAGTCACCGCCAACCCGGTCGGGTTGGTCGGGTCGGTGCCCTTCAACCCCCAGTCCAGCACGAGGTTGCGGGTAAGTTGCGCGGCCGCCGCCGCGCCGTGCATCACCGGGGTGCGCCCCACCGTGCAGGCGACCGCGCCGCTGGCGTCGCCCATCAGGGCCCGGCTGAGCACCTCGGAGTCGTCGGCCCACTTCTGGTACGCCTCGGGGAACGCCGAGCGCTGCACCCGCTGGGCGGCGTCGGTGACGCGCATCTTCTCCCAGCCGCGCACCTTCTTGAGCGCCGCGTAGAACCGGTTGGCCGCGTAGCGCGGGTCGCGGATCTGCGCCGGGGTGCCCCAGCCCTGGCTCGGTCGCTGCTGGAACAGGCCGACCGAGTCGCGGTCGCCGTCGGCGAGGTTGCGCAACCCGGACTCCTGGTACGCGGTGGCGAGCGCGACCACGACGGCCCGCTCGGGCATTCCGCGCTTCGCGCCGATCGCCGCGATGGTCGCCGCGTTGGCCATCTGGTCGGCGTCCAGCGCGACCCTTCCGTCGGCCTGCACTGTGCACTTCCGTGCCACCAGCGGCAATGTGAGGTTGTCGCCGACCTGCCGTACGACGAGCCAGATCGCGATCACGGCGACGAGGATGAGCACCACTCCACCCGCCACGGTTGCCCGAGTTCGCACCCACACCCCCAGATCGACAGTCTGCCAAGCGTACGTCCCCGCAGGGCGTCTCCGGGTCGTCCGAGCGGTTCGGGCCCACGGTGGCCGACTCCGGCCAGTTCGGGGTCGGCTCCGCTGTCGCGTGCCGGTTGGCGACGTTCCCGCTCCGGTCGCGATCTCACCTGCCGCCGCGTTCTGTCTCCGGCCCGGCGCAGGGCTGTCGTGAGCGTCACCGGGTAAGCCGTAACGGGAAGCGATTGACCGGTCAAGGACTTAGCTCTGTTGACATGTCAATCCGACCTACCACCCATAGCCGGGCGCGTTGGTCCCGAACGAGGAGGAGTTCCATGGGAACGCTCGATGGCAAGGTCGTGCTGATCACCGGCACCGGCGGTGGTCTGGGCCGCGTCGCGGCGCTGACCTTCGCACGCGAGGGCGCGAAGGTCGTCGGGGCCGACCTCCAGGTCGCCGGTAACGACGAGACTGTCGAACTCGTCCGCCGCGCCGGCGGGGAGATGACCGGCATCGCGCCGGTCGACCTCACCGACCCCGAGCAGGTACGCAAGCTCGTCGACGACGCTGCCGCCACCTACGGCGGGCTCGACGTGGTCTACAACAACGCGGCCGCGCTCCGCTTCGGCCCGATGCCCGACTTCTCGGTGCGGGACTGGCGCTACACCATCACCGGCGAACTCGACATTCCGTACTTCGTGTCGAAGTTCGCCTGGCCGCACCTGGTCCGGCGCGGTGGCGGTGTCATCATCAGCGCCGCCTCCATGGCCGGGATGATCGGCGGCCACGTCCCGCCGATGGTCGGTCACACGGCCGCGAACGCCGGCATCATCGGCATGACGCGACAGCTCGCGCTCGAAGGCGCGCCCCACGGGATCCGCGCGGTGGCGGTCAGCCCCGGGCCCACCCTCACCCCGGCCAGCGAACGCGACCTCGGTGACAACCAGGAGGCGCGGGACGCCATCACCGCCAAGACGCTCCTCAAGCGCTTCGCGCGCCCCGAGGAGGTCGTCGAGCTGGTGGTCTTCCTCGCGTCCGACCGGGCGTCCTACATCACCGGGGCGAACTACCCGGTCGACGGCGGCGCGACCGCCTGGTGACCCGGCAGGAAACGGGGGCGCCGCCGAACGACGGCGGCGCCCCCAGAGGTCACCCTCAACCTGCCGACCGGCGACCTTCGGTCCTACCCGGCATGATCAGCGGGACCACCGTCGAGAGCGGCCACCCATCGAGTCAATCGTTTGTCCCGGAACGCGGTGACCCCCTCGCGCCCCTCGTCGGACAGGAAGTAGCCGGTCGAGACGGCGGACAGCCGGGCCAGGCCGGCGCGCAACTCGGCGGTACCCGGTCGGCGCAGCAACTCCTTCGCGCCGGCCAACGCCCCGGGCGCGCCGCGCACCAATGAGTCGCAGTAGCCCCGTACCGCGTCGTCCAGCCCGTCCGCCGGGACCGAGGCCGTGACCAGGCCGATCTCGGCGGCCCGGCGACCGTCGAAGGTGTCCCCGGTCAGGTACAGCTCGGCGGCGGCGCGGGGGTGCAGCCGGGGCAGCACGGTCGCCGAGATCACCGCCGGGATCACCCCGATGCGTACCTCGGTGAACGCGAAGGTCGCCTCGTCGGCGCAGACCGCCAGGTCGGCGGCGGCGATCAGGCCCAGACCACCGGCCCGCGCCGGCCCGCCGACCCGGGCCAGCACCGGCTTCGGGCACTCCCAGAGCGCCGCGAGCACGTCGCCCAGCATCCCGGCCGGCACCGTCCCGCTGGCGTACGCCGCGGCGGTCTCCTTCAGGTCCGCGCCCGAGCAGAAGACCGGGCCGGTGTGGTCGAGCACGATCACTCGGACCGCCTCGTCGGCGACCGCGTCCGCCAGTCCGGCCAGCAGCTGGGTCATCAGGCCGGTCGAGAGGGCGTTGCGGTTGTGCGGGCTGTTCAGGGTGAGGGTGGTCACCCCACGGGCCGTGGCGACCCGCACGAGGACGTCGGGAGAGGTCATGCCGGGCACACTAGTGGCCATGCCCGGCGTCCTTCCAGATGGTGAGACCGTCCCCGTCGACGGATCGTTGCCCGCCACCGCCACCACGGCGGTCGGCGCGCGCGGCTTCGGCGTGTACGTGCACGTCCCGTTCTGCGCGAGCCGCTGCGGTTACTGCGACTTCAACACCTACACCGCCTCCGAACTGGGCGGCGGCGCCAGCCGCGAGGGGTACGCCGACACCGTCCTGGCCGAGCTGACGCTCGCCGCCCGGGTGCTCGGCGACAACCCGCCGCCCCGGGTCGACACCGTCTTCGTCGGCGGCGGCACGCCCACCCTGCTCCCCGCCGACGACCTGGCCCGCATCCTCGACGGCATCGACCGCACCTGGGGGCTGGCCGCCGACGCCGAGGTGACCACCGAGGCCAACCCCGAGTCGGTCACTCCGGAATCGTTGAAGCTGCTGCGGGCCGCCGGCTACACCCGGATCTCGCTGGGCATGCAGTCCGCCTCCCCGGGGGTGTTGGCGATCCTGGATCGCAAACACAGCGCCGGCCGGGCCACCGCCGCCGCCCTGGAGGCGCGCGACGCCGGGTTCGAGCACGTCAACCTGGACCTGATCTACGGCACCCCGGGGGAGCGGGCCGAGGACTTCGCCGCCTCGCTGGAGCAGGTCGTCGCCGCCGGGGTGGACCACGTCAGCGCGTACGCCCTGATCGTCGAGGACGGCACCCGGCTCGCGGCCCGGATGCGGCGCGGCGAGCTGGCGTACCCCAGTGACGACGTGGCCGCGGACCGCTACCTGGCCGCGGAGGCCGCGCTCGACGCGGCCGGTCTCTCCTGGTACGAGGTCTCCAACTGGGCCAGTACCGAGGAGGCCCGCTGCCGGCACAACCTGCTCTACTGGACCGGCGCGGACTGGTGGGGGCTGGGGCCGGGGGCGCACAGCCACGTCGGTGGGGTGCGCTGGTGGAACGTGAAACACCCCTCGGCGTACGCCCAGCGGTTGGCCGCCGGCGCGTCTCCCGGTCTGGCCCGGGAGGTGCTCACTGTCGACGAGGCGCACATGGAGGACGTGATGCTCCGGCTGCGGCTGGCCAGCGGCCTCCCGCTGGCGGTGCTCGACGCCACCGGCCGGGCCGGCGCCGAGCGGGCGCTGGCCGACGGGCTGCTGGCCGCCGACGAGTACGCCGCCGGCCGGGCGGTGCTCACCCTGCGCGGGCGGTTGCTCGCCGACGCGGTCGTCCGCGACCTGCTGCCCTGAGTGGCCCGCTGCCCCCGGACCGGGGGCAGCGGTGTTCCAGACCGGCCGGGGGAGCGGCCGGCCCGGTTCACTTGATGAAGTTGGCAGTCATCGGGTAGCGGTACGGGGTGCCCTCGTTGGCCTTCACGCCGGCGATGATCCCGAACAGGATCTGGATCACCACGACGGCGATGCTGGGCAGGAAGAGCAGGCACCAGCTCACGAAGAGCAGCACGAACGCGATGACCGACCAGAGGATCTGGAAGTTCAGGGCGGCGAGGGCCTGTGCCCGGACGGTCGGCGACTGCTGGCCGCGGGTCAGGTAGGCGATGAGCGGGGCGACGAAGCCCAGCGGACCGAAGCTGACCAGTGCGCCGAGGGCGCCGCCGAAGTGCGCGACGAGCGACCAGGTCTTGTCCTCGTTGTTGGAGTAGCCGCCACCGGGGCCGCCGTAGGCCCCACCGGCCGGGTAACCGCCGGGTGGGGGATAGCCCCCGGGCGGCGGATAGCCGCCTGCCGGAGGGTAGCCGCCTGACGGCGGTTGGTCACCGGTGGGCGGCGGATAGCCACCGGCCGGGGGATAGCCGGCCGGGCCGGGTGCCCCGGACAGTGGTGCGGTGGGCGGCTCGGACGACGGGAACGGGCCTGGGGAGGTGGGCTCCGGCGGGTAGTTGCCGGGGTCGCCCGACCCGGGAGGGCGAGGAGGTTCAGTCATGGATGTCACGGTAAGGGCCGGTGGCAACGCCGCACCAGAGCGACACCGCCCCGCCGTGCGGGCCGATCAGCCCAACGGGGTGGCGTGGGCCGCACCGACAGGTGGTCGTTGATCATCGCGTCGGCGGGCCTGCCGACGTAGACTGGCACTCGTTACAGTCGAGTGCCAGGACGGCCCGGCCGGCCCACGGGCCCGGCGGCCGACGTGCGACAGGAGGTGCGGAGGATGGGTCTCGACGACCGGAAACTCGCAGTGCTCCGCGCCATCGTCGAAGACTACGTCTCCACCCAGGAGCCGGTCGGCAGCAAGGCGCTGGTCGAGCGGCACCAGCTCGGGGTCTCCCCGGCCACGGTCCGCAACGACATGGCCGTGCTGGAGGAGGAGGGCTACATCCGGCAGCCGCACACAAGTGCCGGCCGGGTGCCCACCGACCGCGGCTACCGCCTCTTCGTCGACCGGTTGTCCCGGGTCAAGCCGCTCAGCCCGGCCGAGCGCCGGGCCATCGAGCGCTTCCTGGTCGGTGCCGTCGACCTCGACGACGTGGTGCACCGCACGGTGCGGCTGCTCGCCCAGCTGACCCGCCAGGTCGCCGTCGTGCAGTACCCGAGCCTGGCCCGTTCCTCGGTGCGTCACCTGGAGCTGGTGCCGATCTCCACGACCCGGCTGATGCTCGTCATGATCGCCGACACCGGGCGGGTGGAGCAGCGGCTCGTGGAGCTGCCCGGCCCGGTGCCCGCCGACGACGTCATGGACCTGCGCCGGCTGATCAACGAGAAGCTCGCCAACGCCCGGCTGTCCGAGACGCCGCCGTTGGTGCAGGCGCTGGTCGAGGAAGCGCCGACCGGGCTGCGCCCGACCATGACCACGCTCGCCACCGTCCTGCTGGAGACACTTGTCGAGCGGCACGAGGAACGGATCGCGCTCGCCGGCACCGCCAACCTCACCCGGGGCGGCCTGCTCGACTTCCAGGGCTCCCTGCGGCCGATCCTCGAGGCACTGGAGGAGGAGGTCGTGCTGCTCAAGCTCATCGGTGAGACCGAGCCGAGCACGACCCGGGTGCTGATCGGCGACGAGAACGAGTTCGACAACCTGCGCGCCGCCTCGGTGGTCAGCACCGGGTACGGCCCGGGTGCCACGATCGTCGGCGGCCTGGGGGTGCTGGGGCCCACCCGGATGGACTACCCCGGCAATATCGCCACGGTGCGCGCCGTGGCACGCTACGTGGGCGAGTTGCTGGCCCAGAACTGATTGGTCAGGGCCGATGCGGCCGGCTGCGGCCGCCGACCGGCGCAACGCGAGACGAACATGAGGACACGGAACGCAGTGGCCAGGGACTACTACGGCATTCTCGGTGTGAGCCGGGAAGCCTCCGATGACGAGATCAAGCGCGCCTACCGCAAGCTGGCGCGCCAGTTCCACCCGGACGTCAATCCGGACCCGGAGGCTCAGGAGAAGTTCAAGGACATCAACGCCGCGTACGAGGTCCTCTCGGACGACCGGAAGCGGCAGATCGTCGACCTGGGTGGCGACCCGCTCGCCCCTGGTGGCGGCGGCGCCGGAGGTCCGGGCGGCCCCGGAGGCGCCGGTCCGTTCGTCGGTTTCCAGGACATCATGGACGCGTTCTTCGGCGGTGCGGGAGGTGGCGCCCGTGGCCCACGGCCGCGTACCCGCCCGGGCGCCGACGCGATCCTGCGACTCGAACTCGACCTGCACGAGACGGCGTTCGGCGTCGAGGCCCCGATCACCGTGGACACCGCGGTGCTCTGCACCACCTGCTCGGGCGCCGGCACGGCCGCCGGCACGCACCTGGCGACCTGCGAGGCGTGCGGCGGCCGGGGCGAGGTGCAGTCAGTGCAGCGCACCTTCCTCGGCCAGGTGGTCTCCGCCCGGCCGTGCACCGTGTGCCAGGGCTACGGCACCACCATCCCGCACCCCTGCCCCACCTGCGCCGGCGACGGTCGGGTTCGTACCCGCCGCTCGCTGACCGTCAAGATCCCGGCCGGCGTCGAGGACGGCATGCGGATCCGGCTGGCCCAGCAGGGCGAGGTGGGCCCCGGTGGCGGCACCGCCGGTGACCTCTACGTGGAGATCCACGAGCGCCCGCACGACGTGTACTCCCGCAAGGGCGACGACCTGCACTGCCGGGTCACCGTGCCGATGACGGCGGCGGCGCTGGGCACCCGGCTGACCATCAAGACGCTGGACAGCGAGGAGACCGTCGACGTCAAGGCCGGCACCCAGCCGGCCAGCACGCTACGACTGCGCGCCCGGGGCGTGCCGCACCTGCGCGGCACCGGCCGAGGCGACCTCTACGTGCACCTGGACGTGCGGACTCCCACCAAGCTCGACCCGGACCAGGAGAAGATGCTGCGCGACTTCGCCAAGACCCGTGGTGAGGAGGTCGCCGAGCTGTCCAAGCAGGGCGGCTTCTTCTCCCGGATGCGCGACGCGTTCAACGGGCACGCCTGAGGTGTCCGCACCGCTGTTCCTGGTCGAGGCGCTGCCCACCGGCGACGCGCTGACCCTGGACGGCCCGGAGGGGCACCACGCCGCCACCGTGCAGCGGCTGCGCGTCGGCGAGGAGTTGCTGCTCGCCGACGGGCGGGGTGGCACGGCCACCGCCGTGGTCAGGGCCGTCGGCCGGGGCACCCTGGAGGTCACCATCACCTCCCGGGGGTACGCGGACGCGCCGGTCCCCCGGATCGCGGTGGTGCAGGGCATCGCCAAGGGCGACCGGGGCGAGCTGGCCGTGCAGGCGATGACCGAGGTCGGGGTGGACGAGATCGTGCCCTGGGCGGCCTCACGTTCGGTGGCGCAGTGGCGCGGCGACCGGGGCGTACGCGCCCGGGAGAAGTGGGTGGCCACCGCCCGGGAGGCGGCCAAGCAGGCCCGCCGGCCGTGGCTGCCGGTGGTGGCCGGTGCGCCGGACGAGTCCACAGCCACTGTGGCCCGCCGGATCGCCGGTGCCGCCGCCGGGTTCGTGCTGCACGAGGAGGCCGAAGAACGGCTCACCACCGCCGAGCTGCCCTCCGCCGGTGAGATCGTTCTGGTGGTCGGCCCGGAGGGTGGCATCGCCCCGGCCGAGCTGACCGCCTTCGCCGAGGCCGGCGGGCGACCCGTACGCCTCGGGCCGGCCGTGCTGCGCACCTCCACCGCCGGGGTGGCGGCCCTCAGCGTGCTAGCTACCCGCCTCAACCGCTGGTAGCCCCACGCCGCGCATCCTCATCGAGATCTTGGAAGGAAACGGCCCCTCCAGGGGCGCCTTCTTTCCAAGGTCTTGTCGGAGTCGGCTTCAGCTGCGCAGGTAGGAGGCGCCGTTGAGGTCGACGATCGTGCCGGAGGCCCACTCGGCCTGCGGTGAGGCCAGCCAGTGCACGGCGGCGGCGATCTCCTCCGGTTGGCCCACCCGGTCGAACGGGCTCTGCGCCCGGATGGCCGCGCCCCGCTCGCCGCGCAGGTGCTCGGTGGTCATGTCGGTCGCCACGAAGCCCGGCGCGACTGTGGCGACAGTGATGCCGTACGGCGCGAGCGCCACGGCGAGGGACTGGCCCAGCGCGTTCAGTCCCGCCTTGCTGGCGCCGTACGCCGGCTGTTCCGGCTCGCCGCGGAACGCGCCACGGGACGAGACGTTGACGATCCGCCCGCCGCGTTCGCGCATGTGCTGGGCGGCGCACCAGGTGACGTTGCCGGCGCCGGTCAGGTTGGTCTCCAGCACCTGCCGCCAGCGCTGCTGCCACTGCTCGTACGAGGTGCCGAAGATCGGGTGCGGGTCGTCGCGGTCGCCGTACGTCCCGGCGTTGTTGACAAGCACGTCCAACCCGCCGAGCAGCTCGGCGGCCCGGTCGACCATGACCCGGACCGCGTCCGGATCGGTGAGGTCGGCGCGGACCACCACGTGCCCGTCGCCGGGCAGCTGCGCGCTTAGTTCCTCGGCCGCGTCGGCGGAGTCGCGGTGGTGGATCGCCACCCGGTCGCCGCCGGCCGCGAACGCCTTCGCCACCGCACGGCCGATCCCGCGCGAGGCCCCGGTCACCAGTACCGCCCGATCCGTCATGCCGGCCATCCTGCCTCAGCCGCACCCGGTGTCCTTACACTGCCCCGATGGGATCCGACTGCCTGTTCTGCCGCATCGTCGCCGGGGAGATCCCGGCCACAGTGGTCCGGGAGACCGACACCACCCTCGCCTTCCGCGACATCGACCCGAAGGCGCCGGTGCACGTCCTGGTCATTCCGAAGGAGCACTACGCCGACGTCGCCACCCTCGCCCAGGGTGACCCGGCGCTGGCCGCCGACGTGCTGGCGACGGCCGCCGCCGTGGCCGAGGACGAGGGCCTGCTCGGCGACGGTTTCCGGCTGATGTTCAACACCGGCGCGTACGGCGGGCAGGAGGTGTTCCACGCGCACGCGCACCTGCTCGGTGGTGCGCCGCTCGGGCCGATGCTCGCCCGGAACCTCGCGTGACCCCAGGTGCGGCGCCCGACGTCCGGGCGGATGAGCACCTGGGGCGGTTGGTCCGGCGGGTGCAGGCCGAAGCCCGGGTGCCGGCGGTGTCGGCGGCGCTGCACCGGGCCGACCGACCGCTCTGGACCTGCACCGTCGGTGCGACCGGCACCGACAGCCCGTTGGGGCCGGGCACCCAGTTCCGGATCGGCTCGGTCACCAAGACGTTCACCGCGGTGCTGGTCCTCCAGTGCCGCGACGACGGGCTGCTGGACCTGGACGACCCGGTGGGCCGGCACCTGGACCTCCCGGCGCACGGCGACCTGACCGTGCGCCGGTTGCTGTCGCACACCGCTGGCCTGCAACGTGAGCCGTTCGGCGACATCTGGGACAGTCTGCGCGCACCGGACGCCGACCAACTGGTCGCGGAGCTGGACCGGGCCGAGCGGGTGCTGCCGACCGGCCGGCGGTTCCACTACTCCAACCTGGGTCTGGCCGTGCTCGGCCAACTCGTCGCCCGGCTCCGCGGCGGAGGCTGGGCCCAGGCACTCATCGAGCGGATCCTGACGCCGCTGGGGCTGACCGACACCACAGTGACCCCACGGCCGACGGCGGCCACCGGCTTCCTGGTCGACGCGTACTCCGACGAGGCGCACCCGGAGCCGCCGACCGACTTCGGCGCGGTCGGCCCGGCCGCCCAGCTCTGGAGCACCGCTACCGACATGGCCCGCTGGGCGGCGTTCCTGGCCGACCCGGCGGCGCTGGACCCGGCCGGCGCGGTCCTCGCCCCGGCCACCCTGGACGAGATGCGCTGGCCGCTGACCACCACCGACGAGACGCTCTGGGGCGCGGGCTTCGGGCTCGGGCTGATCCTGATCCCACAGGGGGAACGGGTGATGCACGTGGGGCACGACGGGGCGATGCCCGGGTTCCTCGCCGGGGCGTACGGCCGCCGCGGTGGTGACGGCACGCCCGGCGCGATGGGCGCGGCTGTGCTCGGCTCGTCCGGCACGGCGACCGAACTGTTCGACCTGTCGCACCGGCTGCTCGCCGCGGCGGTCGAGCACGACCCGGCCGAGATCGAGCCCTGGCGACCCGGCGCACCCGCGCCGGCGGTCCTGCGGGGTGCGCTCGGCCGTTGGTGGGGCGAGGGCTCCGAGTACGTCTTCTCCTGGCACGACGGCACCCTGCGGGCGCGCGGGGTCGGTGACCCGGCCGGACGGCCGCCGGCGATCTTCACCCCGTTGCCGGACCAGCCGGACGTGTTCCGCGTGGTCTCCGGTCGGGAGGTCGGCGAGCTGCTGCGGCTGACCCGGGACGAGGCCGGCGCGGTGGTCCGGATGCACTGGGCGACGTACCGGTTCACCCGCCACCAGGAGACCTTCGACAGGTACGACTTCCGGGCCGGGAGTTGATCGCGGCCAGCGGAAATGGGCGAGATGCGGCAGGCGTTCAACCGATACGATGGGTGTAACGTCCGCACGCCAGGCCACCAGGCCGGCGCCGAGATCGAGAGCAGGTGGCGCAGGGCCCTTCGGCCCAACCTATGACCGGCACCCCACCTCCCGGCCCGCCCCGGGTGCAGACCAAGATCACCGTGCCCGACCCGAAGATCATGGTCAATCTGCTCGGCGCAGGCGACGAGATCCTCAGACTCGTCGAACGCTCGGTCACCAGTGACGTGCACGTCCGCGGCAACGAGATCACCATCACCGGTGACCCTGCGGACAACGCCCTCGCCGAGCGGGTCTTCAGCGAGCTCCTCGAACTCATCGAGAAAGGCGAGACCCTGACCACTGACGCCGTCCGGCGTACCGTCGGCATGCTCGAAGAGGGCAGCGCCGAGCGGCCCGCCGAGGTCCTGACACTCAACATCCTCTCCCGGCGCGGGCGCACCATCCGCCCCAAGACTCTCGGGCAGAAAAAGTACGTCGACGCGATCGACACCCACACCATCGTCTTCGGCATCGGCCCGGCCGGCACCGGAAAGACCTACCTGGCGATGGCGAAGGCCGTCCAGGCGTTGCAGGCCAAGCAGGTCAACCGGATCATCCTCACCCGGCCGGCGGTCGAGGCGGGCGAGCGACTGGGCTTCCTGCCCGGCACGCTCAACGACAAGATCGACCCGTACCTGCGCCCGCTCTACGACGCGCTGCACGAGATGCTCGACCCGGAGACGATCCCGAAGCTGATGGCCCAGGGGACGATCGAGGTCGCCCCGCTGGCCTACATGCGGGGCCGTACGCTCTCTGACGCGTTCATCATCCTGGACGAGGCGCAGAACACGACGCCCGAGCAGATGAAGATGTTCCTCACCCGACTCGGCTTCAACTCCAAGATCGTCGTCACCGGTGACATCACCCAGGTGGACCTTCCCGGCGGGACGAGCAGCGGCCTGCGGGTGGTTCGGGAGATCCTGGAAAACGTCGAGGATGTGCACTTCTCCCAGTTGTCCAGCTCCGACGTGGTCCGCCACCAGCTGGTCGGGGAGATCGTCGACGCGTACGCCCGCTGGGACGCCGAGCGGGAGAACCAGCAGGCGCAGGGCGTTCACGCCGTGCCCGGGCGACCCGCCCAGGGCGGCCGGGCCGCCCGCCGCCGCTAAAGCAGAGGAAAGCAGTTGTCCATCGAGATCGCCAACGAGTCCGGTGTCGACGTCGACACCGACGCCGTGCTCGCCGTCGCCCGGCACGCCCTCGACGAGATGGGGGTCAACCCCCTCGCCGAGCTGTCCGTGTTGCTGGTCGACATCGACTACATGACCGAGCTGAACCACCGCTGGATGGGTGGCGACGGCCCGACCGACGTGCTCGCGTTCCCCATGGACGAGGGCAGTGTCGACCACGGTCCGGGTGAGTCCGCACCGGCCGGCGGCGAGCCCGCCCTGCTCGGCGACATCGTGCTCTGCCCGGAGGTGGCGGCCAAGCAGGCGGCGACCGCCGGGCACGCGTCGGCCGACGAGCTGCACCTGCTCACCGTGCACGGGGTGCTCCACCTGCTCGGTTACGACCACGCGGAGCCGGAGGAGGAGCGGGAGATGTTCGCACTCCAGGCCCGACTGCTGGCGAGCTGGCGGTCGACCCGCACCCAGTGATGTCCACACCTCCGTTACTCGCGGCCGGCGCCACCGCCGGCCTACCCGACTTCCAGCTGATCGTCTTCGCGGCCGGCCTTGTGGTGTTGGCCGGCCTGATCGCGATGACCGAGGCGGCCCTCGCCGCGGTCTCACCGGCCCGAGCCGCCGAGCTGGCCCGCGACGGCGTGCGCGGCGCCCGTACCCTCCAGGTCGTCGCCGGTGACGTCGTCCGGCACCTCAACCTGCTCCTGCTGTTGCGGCTGCTCGCCGAGCTGACCGCCACCACGCTGGTGGCGCTCGTGGCGGTGGACAGCTTCGGCGCCGGCTGGCGGGCCGCGCTGGTGACCGCCGGCGCGATGACGGTGGTCAGCTTCGTGGTGGTGGGCGTCGCCCCGCGCACCATCGGCCGGCAGCACGCCTACGCCGTGGGTCGTGCCGTGGCGCCGCTGGTCCGCTGGCTGGGCCGGGCGCTCAACCCGCTCGCGTCGTTGCTGATCCTGATCGGCAACGCGGTCACCCCGGGGCGCGGCTTCCGGGAAGGCCCGTTCGCCACTCAGGTGGAGCTGCGGGAGCTGGTCGACCTGGCCGAGCAGCGCGGCGTGGTCGAGCACGGCGAGCGCCAGATGATCCACTCCGTCTTCGCGCTGGGCGACACCATCGCCCGTGAGGTGATGGTGCCGCGTACCGAGATGGTGTGGATCGAGGAGGGCAAGACGCTCGCGCAGGCGCTGGCGCTCTTCCTGCGGTCCGGTTTCTCCCGCATCCCGGTGATCGGCGAGAGCGTCGACGACGTGCTGGGTGTGCTCTACCTCAAGGACCTGATCCGGCGCTCCCGTGGCGGGGACCCGATGGCCGAGCAGTTGCCGGTGGCCGAGCTGATGCGCCCGGCGACCTTCGTACCGGAGTCCAAGCCGGTCGACGACCTGCTGTCCGAGATGCAGGCGGCCCGCAACCACCTGGTCATCGTGGTCGACGAGTACGGCGGCACCGGCGGTCTGGTCACCATCGAGGACATCCTGGAGGAGATCGTCGGTGAGATCACCGACGAGTACGATGTCGAGCGCCCGCCCGTCGAACGTCTGGCGGACTCCTCGGTGCGGGTGACCGCTCGCCTGCCGGTGGAGAACCTTGGCGAGATGTTCGACACCGACCTGCCCACCGACGAGGTGGAGACGGTCGGCGGCCTGCTCGCCCAGTCGCTGGGGAGGGTGCCGATCCCGGGCGCCGAGGCCGAGGTCGCCGGTCTCCGCCTGGTCGCCGAGGGCACCACCGGCCGGCGCAACCGGATCGACACCGTCCTGGTCAGCCGGGTGGAGCCGGGCCATGAGCAGGACACCGCGGGGCGCGGCGAGCACGCCGGCCCCGGGGACGACACGGACAACTATCGAGACGACGAGAGGCAACCCGCCGATGCCTGACACACCCGCCGCGCCTGCCGCCCGGCCCACCCCCACCGCGTCGGGCGCGCTGAGCGCCGAGGACGGCAAGCTCGTCGTCCTGGCCCGGGGAGCCCGCGCGCGGGTCGGCGCCGTGGAGGGCGCCGCGGTCCGTGACCAGGACGGCCGGACGTACGCGGCGGCCAGTGTCGCGCTGCCGTCGCTGACGCTCACCGCGTTGCAGTTGGCTGTCGCTTCGGCAGTGGCGGCGGGGGCGAGTCGGCTGGAGGCCGCGGCGGTCGTGACCGAGGCGTCGACGCTGGACGGTGCCGGGCACGCGGCGGTGCGGGACCTCGCGGCGGACGCCCCGGTCCACGTGGCCGCTCCGGACGGCACGGTCCTCGGCACGGTGACCCAGTGAGCCCGGTGCAGGATCCGGAGGCGCGACCGTACCGGGCCGGGTTCGGTTGCTTCGTCGGTCGTCCCAACGCCGGCAAGTCGACGCTGACCAACGCCATCGTCGGCACCAAGATCGCGATTACCTCGAACAAGCCGCAGACCACCCGGCACGTCATCCGGGCGGTGCTGCACCGACCGGAGTCGCAGCTGGTCCTCGTCGACACGCCGGGCCTGCACCGTCCCCGTACGCTGCTCGGCGAACGTCTCAACGACCTGGTCCGGTCCACCTGGACCGAGGTCGACGTGATCGGCCTGTGCATCCCGGCCGACGAGCCGGTGGGGCGCGGCGACCGGTTCATCACCGGCGAGCTGGCCGAGTTGAAGGCGACAGTGCTGGCGGTGGTCACCAAGACCGACCTGGTGGACAAGCGCCGCCTGGCGGAGCAACTGCTCGCGGTCAGCAAGATGGGGGAGTTCGCCGAGATCGTGCCGGTGAGCGCCGTGTCCGGCCACCAGGTGGACACGCTCGTCGAGGTGATGACCAAGTACCTACCGCCGTCGCCGCAGCTCTACCCGGACGACATGCTCACCGACGACCCCGAGCAGGTGCTGGTCGCCGAGCTGATCCGGGAGGCCGCCCTGGAGGGGGTCCGCGACGAGCTGCCGCACTCCATCGCCGTGGTGGTGGAGGAGATGATCCCCGAGGGTCAGGTCATGAAGATCTACGCCGACCTGTACGTGGAGCGGCCCAGCCAGAAGGCGATCGTCCTCGGGCACAAGGCGAGTCGGCTCAAGGAGGTCGGCACCCAGGCCCGCAAGCAGATCGAGGAACTACTCGGCGGCCGGGTCTACCTCGACCTGCACGTCCGCGTCGCGAAGGATTGGCAGCGCGACCCGAGGCAACTGCGCAAGCTGGGCTTCTGACCCACCTCATGCACCGCTGCCCGACCGGAGGCACGACCGCCCTCGGTCGGGCAGCGGTGGACGATCAGCGAGCGTCGAGATCAACGCTCGCTGATCGTGAGGTTGCCGCTGTCGGCCGAACCGTCGAGCACCAGCGACGCCGCCGGGTCGTCGGTGACGGTGACGGTCTTGTCGCCGGAGTCGGCGTTGGACCGGACCCGGTAGCTGCCCGCCGGCACCACAAGCGTGACGTCACCGCTGGAGGCGTGGACCCGGGCCGAGGCGGGCTTGTCCAGTTCCACGTTGACATTGCCCGAGCTGGCCTCGGCGTCGACAGTGCCACCCAGCCGGCGTGCGGAGATGTCTCCGGACGAGGCGCGCAGCCGTACCGCCGCGGCGGCCTCGCTCACCTCGATGTTGCCGGAGCGAGCCTCCACCCCGACCGCGCCCGACGCACCAGAGATCCGCACGTCGCCCGAACTCACCTGTAGCTCCACCGTGCCGACCCGGCTCAGCTCGACATCGCCGGAGCTGGTCTCGCCCTGCACCGCCACACCCTCCGGCACCGTCACCTCGTAGGAGATGCTGCACCGCGAGCCACAGTCGGTGTCCAGCACCAGTTCGCTGCCCTTGATCTCGTAGCGGGTGTTGTCCGGTTCGCCGCCCTGGTAGCGCACCACCCGCTTGATCCGCACCTCGGACGCCGGGCCGGTGCCACGGACCACCACGTCGCCGGAGCCCCCGGAGACCCGGACCGTGGTGATCCGGACCGCCTCGGTGTTGTCGTAGTCGAGCCGACGGAACGACAGGTTGTCGCACCCGGCGAGCACGATGAGGGTGGTGGTGAGCCCTAGCGCGACGGGAGCGACGACGCGACGGCGGCGCGGGGTGGTGGTCAGGTGCAGTGCCATGACCAGCACGCTACGGCCGGGAACGAACTGGCCGCATCGGGGTTCAACCGCGCTTGCACCCCGAACCAACCCTGATTTCACACCCCGAGGGAGAATGGTCCGATGGCCGGGTATCGCCGACAGCTCTACCGCGACGACGCGGTGGTGCTGCGTGTGCAGAAGCTCGGCGAGTCCGACCGGATCATCACCCTGCTCACCCGCCGGCACGGCCGGCTGCGCGCCGTGGCGCGAGGGATCCGCCGCACCACCAGCAAGTTCGGCGCCCGACTGGAGCCGTTCGGCCACGTCGACCTCCAGCTCGCCGGTGACCCGAAGGGCAACCACGGCAGTTCACTGCACACCGTCAGCCAGGTCGAGGGCATCGACCTGTACGGCAAACGGTTCCTTGGCGACTATCCGCGCTACACGGCGGCAAGCGCGATCGCCGAGACCGCCGAGCGGCTGACCCCGGTGGAGCGGGAGCCGTCGCTGCGGCTGTTCCAGCTCACCATCGGCGCGCTGAAGGCGCTGTCCCGGGGCGAGCACGCCACCACCCTGGTGCTCGACGCGTACCTGCTGCGGGGGATGTCCCTGGCCGGCTGGGCGCCGGCGCTGGTCGCCTGCGCGGTCTGCGGCACGCCCGGGCGGCACCGGGCGTTCTCCGTACCGGCCGGCGGCGCGGTCTGCCCGGATTGTCGGCCACCCGGGGCGGCTCATCCCGCGCCGGCCACCATCGATCTGATGTCCGCGCTGGCCACCGGCGACTGGGTGATCGCCGACGCCACCGACACCGCCGTACGTCGGGAGTGCAGTGGGCTGGTCGCGGCTCACCTGCAGTGGCACCTGGAGCGCGCGCTACGCTCGCTGCCGCTGGTCGACCGGGGGCCCTCGGCGGCCGGCGCGGCCCCGCCGCCGCAAGGCACCGGGGCCGTGGTGCTCCGGCCACGTGGCGACGTCGAGGCCGGGGCGGACGGCGCGAACAGGGAGTGACCGAGTGATCCGATCGAAGAAGGCCGGCCGGCGTGAGCCGACGCCGCCGGTGTCACACCCGTCCGGGGCCCGACCGCCGGCGCTGCCCACCGAGGCCGTGCCGAAGCACGTGGCGGTGGTGATGGACGGCAACGGCCGCTGGGCCAAGGACCGCGGGCTGCCCCGCACCAAGGGGCACGAGGCCGGGGAGCACAGCCTCTTCGACACCATCGAGGGGGCCATCGAGATGGGCATCCCGTACCTGTCGGCGTACGCCTTCTCCACCGAGAACTGGCGGCGCTCGCCCGACGAGGTCCGGTTCCTGATGGGGTTCAACCGGGACGTGATCCGTCGCCGCCGTGACCAGCTGGTCGACCTCGGAGTACGGGTGGTGTGGTCGGGTCGGCCCGGTCGGCTGTGGAAGAGCGTCATCTCCGAGTTGCAGACCGCCGAGGAGATGTCCCGGGACAACTCGACGTTGACCCTGCAGTTCTGCGTCAACTACGGCGGGCAGGCCGAGATCGGTGACGCCGCCGCCGCGATCGCGCGGGACGTGGCGGCCGGCCGACTGGACCCGGCGAAGGTCACCGAGAAGACCGTGGCGAAGTACCTCTACCACCCGGAGATTCCGGAGGTTGACCTGTTCCTGCGCCCCTCCGGGGAGGAACGGATCTCCAACTTCCTGCTCTGGCAGACCGCGTACGCCGAGTTGGTCTTCCTGGACACGCTCTGGCCCGACTTCGACCGCCGCCACCTCTGGTATGCGTGCGAGCTGTACGCACAACGGGACCGACGCTTCGGCGGCGCGCTGCCCAACCCGGTCGCTCCGGTTATCTGAGCCGACGCGCTTACCCCCACGTCACTCTGGGTATCAGAGACGTCAGAAGCCACTGACGGAGGTGAACCCACATGATCCAGAAGCGCATTGCCCAGTGGGCGGTGATGGCGGTCGCGGTGCCGCTGGCCGCAGCCGGCGCCCGCCGGCTCAGCCACACCCTGGAGGCCCGGCGTGGTCCCTCCGGGGCAACCCGGTTGCTGACCAAGGGCGCGGACCTGATGCGTCCGCAGAAGGCCAAGCGCCGCCGCTTCTTCTGACCGACCCCAACCTGTCCCCGGCGCCGCCCGCACTCCTGTGCGGGCGGCGCCGTCGCATCCCCTCGGTGCCGAGGTGGGGTGGGTGCTGTCGTTTCGGGGTCCTGCGGAAGGGGGGCGGGTAGGGTCCGGAGGTGGTGGGACGACGGCGGTTGGGGTGGAAATGCGGGATCTCCGATTCAAGATGATCATGGCGTTGAACGCCGCCGATCTGGGCGACCCGATCTGCGAGCAGGTGGCCGAGATCTGCGCCGAGATCGCCGAGCAGCACTGCGCCGAGTTCGGCCACACACCGCAGCTGCGGACCGGTGAGATCTCCGAACTGGCCACCGGGGAACCGGCCCTGACCTGGGCGCCGTCGACCCCGGACGCCGGGCAGCGTGCCTGGTGACCGCCCCCGCGCCAGCTGTCGACATCCGTCGTGCCGATGATCGCTTCGCCACCCGGATCTCCTGGCTGGACTCCAAGCACTCCTTCTCGTTCTCCCGGCACTACGACCCGGCCAACACCCACCACGGCCTGCTGCTGGTCAACAACGACGACGTGGTCACACCGGGGGCCGGCTTCGAGACCCACCCGCACCAGGACATGGAGATCGTGACCTGGGTGCTGCGCGGTTCCCTGGTGCACCAGGACTCCACCGGGCACTCCGGGGTGATCTACCCGGGTCTGGCCCAGCGGATGAGCGCCGGCACCGGCATCCTGCACTCGGAGAAGAACGACGCCTGGCGGCTCAACAACCAGGAGCCGCACGCCGACCCGGTGCACTTCGTGCAGATGTGGGTGCTCCCCGACGAGCAGGGCGTCGACCCCGGCTACGAGCAGCTGGAGATCGAGGACGAGCTGCTCCGCGGCGGCCTGGTGCCGATCGCCTCCGGGATGGACCGCTACGACGGCGCGTCCGCGATCCGAATCCGAAACCGGTACGCGACCCTGCACGCCGCCCGTCTCGCCCCCGGCGACGAGGTCACCATCCCCGACGCGCCCTACGTGCACCTCTACGTGCCCAACGGCACTGTGAACCTGGAGGGCAGCGGCCCGCTCGGCAGTGGCGACGCCGCCCGACTCACCCTGACGGGTGGCCGGCGGGTCACCGCCGACGAACCCGCCGAGATCCTCGTCTGGGAGATGCACGCCACGGTCGCCTGACCGGCACCCGCGCGGGAACTGCCCCGAACACGGATGTGGTGGCCTCCCCACCGGGGGAAGACCACCACATCCAGGATCGAGCACGATCACGGCGGCGCGGGGCGCCGCCCCGGCTACGCCGGGGACTCGGTGCGGTCGGCGGCCCAGGTGGTGTGGAACGAACCCTCGCGGTCCACCCGCTGGTAGGTGTGCGCGCCGAAGTTGTCCCGCAGACCCTGGATCAGCGCGGCAGGCAGCCGCTCCGCCCGCAACGCGTCGAAGTACGCCAGCGACGACGAGAACGCCGGCGTCGGCACACCGGCCCGGGTCGCGTCGGCCACCACCCGCCGCCAGCTCGGCACGCCAGCGCTGACCGCCTCGGCGAAGTACGGCGCCACCAGCAGCGTCGGCAGGTCGGGCTGCTCGTCGTACGCCTCGCGGATGCGGTTGAGGAAGCGGGCCCGGATGATGCAGCCGCCCCGCCAGATCGTCGCGGTGCCGCCGAGGTCGATGTCCCAGTTGTATTCCTGGCTGCCCGCGCGGATGTGGTCGAAGCCCTGCGCGTACGCGACGATCTTGGAAGCGAGCAGTGCCCGACGGACGTCCTCGACGAAGGTCTCCCGGTCGGTGACCTGCCACTTCTCACCCGCGTCGGGGAACGCCCGGCGGGCCGCCTCACGCTGGTCGACGTGCCCGGAGAGCGAGCGGGCGAAGGTCGCCTCGGCGATCCCGGTGATCGGGATGCCCAGGTCCAGGGCGCTCTGCACGGTCCACCGACCGGTGCCCTTCTGCTCGGCCCGGTCCTGCACGACGTCCACGAAGGACCGGCCAGTCGCCGCGTCGGTGTGCGCGAGCACGTCGGCGGTGATCTCGATGAGGAACGACTCCAACTCGCCGTTGTTCCACTCGCGGAAGATCTCCGCGATCTCGGCCGGCGTCGCGTCCAGGCCGGCCCGGAGCAGGTCGTACGCCTCGGCGATGAGCTGCATGTCGGCGTACTCGATGCCGTTGTGCACCATCTTGACGAAGTGCCCGGCGCCGTCCGGCCCGACGTGCATGCAGCACGGCACCCCGTCCACCTGGGCGGCGATCTTCTCGAACATCGGCCCGAGCTTCGCGTACGACTCGGCGGAGCCGCCCGGCATGATGCTCGGCCCGAGCAGCGCGCCCTCCTCGCCGCCGGAGACGCCGGTGCCGCTGAAGTGCAGCCCCTGCGCCCGCAACGCCTCCTCACGGCGGCGGGTGTCGGCGAAGTGGGCGTTGCCACAGTCGACGATGATGTCGCCCTCGTCGAGCAGCGGCACCAACTCGTCGATCACCGCGTCGGTGGGCGCGCCGGCCTTCACCATCACGATGACCGCGCGGGGTCGTTCCAGTGACGCCACGAAATCGGCCATCGTCTCGCCCGGCACGAACGTGCCCTCGTCGCCGTGCTCGGCGACCAGGCTGCGGGTGCGCTCCGGCGAGCGGTTGTGCACTGCCACCGTGAAGCCGTTGCGGGCCAGGTTGCGGGCCACGTTTCGACCCATCACCGCCAGCCCGGTCACACCGATTTGTGCCCTCGCCTGATCAGCCATTCGTGCCGCCACCTCTCGTTCCACCACTATCAGCGTTTGGAAACTTACCGTGATGTGAGCCGATACGGACCAGTGATCGTCGTCCCGTTACTGCATGTGATGTGGACCTTGCCGATGGCGGTTCGGGCTCTCGACAGTGGCCGGTGAGCCCCGCGCGGGGAAACATGTCGTCATCCCCCGCCGCGCGCGTCAGCCTTCGGCGAGACGGGCTTCGATTCGGGCGATCTTCCCGGTGAGCGCGTCGGTGACCCCGGGCCGGACGTCGGCCTTGAGCACCACACTCACCCGGGGCGCCTGCGCGGCGACCACGTCGACAGCCCGCTTCACGACCGCCATCACCTCGTCCCACTCGCCCTCCACGGTGGTGAACATGGCATCGGTCCGGTTGGGCAGGCCGGACGCACGGACCACCCGCACCGCCTCGGCGACCAGGTCACCCACAGAGTCGTCACCACCGAGCGGGGTGATCGAGAACGCGATCAGCATGTGCCGATCGTGCCAGGAAAAACGGATGCGCGTCGGTCGGGCGGTGGCTACGGTACGAACATGCGTAACTGACGCCCCACTTCCGAGCCGGCCCGCCGTCCCGCGTCGCGGTCCGTGCGCTCCCGGGCGTCCCGCATCCCCTCCCCGCCGTTCGGCGGCGATGGCCCCGCCTGACACCGGTGAGCAGTCCCTTCCCCACTCGGCCGCCGCGCAACGGCGGTCACCAGCCGATCCGACCGACCGCCGCAGCGCGGGACCGGCCGTGCCGGTCGGCATTGAAGGAGGCCCGGATGCCTGCCAGGCGTAACCCGAAGAAGACCCGTACCCCGAGAGCGACGCCGCTCGGCGTCGACCCGGCGGCCGGCCACGGCCCGTTCCCACCCACCCGCCCCGACCTCGACCTCACGGTCGAAACGGTGCTGCCGGCGGCGCTGGTGGAGCCGGTCCTGCCGGCGGCGCTGGCCGAGCCGGCGCCGCCGGCGGTGCTGGTGGAGCCGGAATCTGTCCTGGGTGAGGTGGCGCCGCCGGTCGATGTGCCGGCAGCGGTCGACGCGCCGACGGTGGGAGATCTGCCCAAGCCAGCCGCACGACCGAAGGCACCGACAGCAGGGCCACCGCAGGGTGGCGGCAACCGCTCCGGTGGCGGCCGCAGCCAGCAGGCCGGCCAGGCCCGCCGCTACGCCTTCCGCCGCAGCTGATCGAGCCACCCGCCCCGCCCTGCCCTGCCCCGCCGGCCGGCCCCGCCGCGCCCCGGACCGCCCGGCCCCGCTGCGTCCCGCGATCTTGCACTTCCTGTCCTCGCATAAGCGGCATATCAGGATTAATCAACAACAGAAGTCGCAAGATCGGCGTGGGCGGGCGTGGGCGGGCGTGGGCGTGGGCGGCGGCGTGGGCCGGAGCGTGGGGGCGAGGGCCGGGCGAGGGCGTGGGTGGTGACAGCAACATCAGGGATGTAGTGGCCTCCATGGCGAGCGAGGCCACTACATCCCTGATGTTGTGTGGATCTTGGCCCAGCGGGGCCCAGCGGGGGGTGGGCGGGGTCAGCTGATCAGGGGGCGGAAGGTGCCTAGGAGGATGCTTGTGGTCAGGGCGGCTCCGGCCAGCACGAACGCCCCGGCGATGAGGAGGGCGTCGGCGGGGGTGAAGTGCTGCCGCCGGGCGACCGTACGCGGGGTGCCGGCGTCGAATCCGCGGGCGTCCATCGCCACGGCCAGCCGGGTGCCCCGGCGGATCGCCCCGACCAGCAGGGCGAACGCGGTGGAGGCGAACAGCCGCAGCTTGGCCACCGGATCGCGGCCGGCGTCCACCCCGCGCGCCCGGCGGGCCATGGTGATCATCTGCCACTCCTGGCCGAGGAGCGGCACCAGCCGGAACGCGGCCAGCGCCCCGATGGCGAAGCGGGCTGGGGCCTTCGTGTTCTGGATCAACGCGTCGGCCAGGTCGGTGGGGTCGGTGGTCGCGAAGACGATCACACCGGGCAGCGCCACCGCGAACACCCGCAGCACCAGGCCGAGCGCGGTCATCAGCACGCCGGTGCTCACCAGTACCGGCCCGGCGTCCAACAGGACCCGGCCGGACCTGTCGGCGGCGAACAGCACCAGGGTGACCAGGATGCCAGCGGCGCTGAGTAACAGTGGCCAGGCCCGCCTGGCCAGCACCCGGTAGCGGATGCCGAAGAGCGGCAGGACTGCCAGTTCGAGGGCGATGGCGATCGCCGGGGCCACCGGGTCCAGGGTCGCCAGCAGGGTGAATGAGAAGACCAGTGCGGCGGCGACCTTCGCCACCGGGTTGCGGCGGGCCAGCGGCGCGTCCGGCGCGGCGACCGGCTCGATGCTGATCATCGGTGGTCGTCCGTGCCGCGTCGCAGAGTGACGGTGCGGTCGGCGAGCGCGGCGACGAAGTCCGCGTCGTGGGTGACAGTGACCACGCCGTGCCCGGCGTCGCGCAGGTCGGCGAAGAGGTCGACCAGCTCCCGCCAGGTCCGCCGGTCCTGGCCGAAGGTGGGTTCGTCGCAGATCAGCAGGCGTGGCGCGGTGGCCAGGGCCGTCGCCACGCTCAGCCGCCGCGCCTCACCACCGGAGAGGGTGTACGGGTTGGCGGCGGCGAGCCGGGCCAGCCGCAGCCGGTCCAACAGGCCGGCCACCGTCTCCTTGACGACCGTCTCGGGTTGACCGGTGCGGCGCGGGCCGAGCGCCAGCTCGTCGAAGACCGTGCTGGTGACGAACTGGTGCTCCGGATCCTGGAAGACCGACCCGATCCGTCGGGCCAGCGCGGGTGCCCGCCAGCGGTGCGGGGGAGTGCGGTGGTCCGCGCCGGCCAACTCGGCGGACGCGGTGACCCGCCCGCTGCCCGGCCGGAGCAGACCGCCGAGCAGCAACGCCAGGGTGGACTTGCCGGCGCCGTTCGGTCCGCGTACGGCGAGCGCCTCACCGGCGCGTACCGCGAGATCGGTAGAGCCCAGCCGGGGCGGCAGGCCGAGCCGGTCGGCGGTGAGTAACAGCTCCCCGGGGCCGGCGGTGGCCGCTCGGGGCGCGATGGGGTGACCGGGCACCCAGACCCCCTCGGCGGCCAGGGCGGCACCGTGGGCGGCGAAGACCGCCTCGGGCGTGCCGTCCGCACGGACGCCGCTACCCGGTTCCAGGACGACCACCCGGTCGACCAGCGGCAGTGCCTCGGCGACCCGGTGTTCGACAAGGATCAGTGTGGTGTCGGCGTCCAGCGCGCCGGCCACCGCGTGCCGGACCAGGTCGGCGCCGGCCGGGTCGAGGTTGGCGGTCGGCTCGTCGAGCAGCAGCAGGGCGGGGCGCAGGGCCAGCGCGCCGGCCAGGGCGAGGCGTTGCTGTTCGCCGCCGGAGAGCGCCGCCGTGTGGCGGTCCCGGGGGTACGGGAAGCCGACCCGGTGCAGCGCCTCGTCCACCCGGGGCCAGATCTCGTCGGCCGGCACTCCCCGGTTCTCCAGCCCGAACGCGACGTCGTCGCCGCAGCGCGCCATCACCAGTTGGGTCTCCGGGTCCTGGAAGACGATGCCGACCCGTTCCCGCCCCTTGCGCGGGTCGAGCCCGTCGATCTCGACGGTGCCCTCCTGCTCGCCGGAGTCCTCGGGGAGCAGCCCGGCCAGCGCGCTGAGCAAAGTGCTCTTACCAGCGCCCGAGGGCCCAAGAAGCAAAACCCGCTCCCCAGCCTCAACCCGCAGGTCGACCCCGCGAACGGCCCAGGCGCGTCGCCCAGCGTGCCGCCACCCGAACCCCCGCAGCAAAACCCCGCCCACCAACCCACCCC
>NZ_JAGPXW010000033.1:0-81619 GCF_018070365.1 Micromonospora sp. D93
GTGAAGTGCGGGGGGGGGCGCCCCCTGGGGGGCGCGCCCCCACCACTCAGAAGATCAGGGTCAGACGCGGGTGAGGCGTACGGCGTCGGCGATGACCAGGCCTGTGGTGTTGCTCCACCGGCTCACGCCGACCCGGTTGGCGTCGCCCGACGGCAGCGTGAACGTGCCGAGGACCCGCCACTGCCCGCCGGTGGCCCGCTGGTCGACCCGGACGGTCTGGTTCCCGGCGCTGGTGGCGACGATGTACGGCGCCGCGCTGTTGTAGCCCGAGTTCGCCGGCCACCAGGCCTCGACCCGGTAGCTGGCGGTGGCCGGGACGTTGAACCGGTACCACGCGACATCGCTGGCGGCGACCGGGTCCGCGTAGCGGTAGTCGGCGCCGTACCGCTGCCCGGAGTACGACGACACGCCCCAGTTGGCGCCGGCGGTGAACCGACCGCTCGTCGTGTTGTCCACGGTGGAGGACCACGCCGTGCCGCCGGCCATCTTCGCCGCCACGTCGGCGCGCATCACGTTCAGGTCGATGAACGACGGGTCGATCTTGCCGGTGGTGCTGGTTTCCCGGTGCCCCCGGGCATAGCTGCTGTCCCGGCCCAGGCGGGTGAGCACGGCGGCGGTGGCGGCCAGCGACGCGCTGTACTGCGCGCTTGTCATCTCCTGGCTGACGCCGTTGTAGTCGATCTCCCACCCGATCATCAGTGTGTTGCCGTCCCCGGCCGGGATCGGCCCGCTGCCGCCGCTGACCCCGGCGTGGTTGCACCGGCCGGCGGAGATGACGTGGAAGACGCCGTTGTAGTCGACGAGAGCCTGGCACAGCGGGCCCGGCAGGTCGGACCGGCCGTTGATGCAGATGCCGAGCGCCGGGTGCGGGTTGCCGGCGCTGGAGGTCGAGGCGGTGTGGTGCCAGAGCACCCCGATCGGGTCGAAGGAGCCGGGTCGCATCCGGTTGAGCCAGTCCCCCTCGACCACGACCTGGACCCCGGCGGCGCGCAGCACGTCCACCAACCAGGGAATCGTCGCCATCAGGCGTCCTGAAGCAGATCGGCGAGGCACTCGGCCTTCGGCGCGGCGCTCGCCGGGGCGGGTCGGGCGACGACAGTCAGCGCGGCGGCCACCAGGGCGGGAATGCCGAGCACCCCGCGACGGCGCAGACGGATGGATGGGGAACGGGCCATGACGATCCTCCAGCGAGGGCGGGTACGAACGGATCGACGATCGTGATGACGGGCACGCTATACCGTCACAAGCGTCGATGTCGATACCCTTCAATCCCAAGTCACGAGCTGAAGGAAACTACCGGTTCAGGCATTCCTGCGCACCCAGACCAGCACGTCCCGGTCGATCTGAACCTTCACGCCGCCGCACCGTCGGCCCGATCGGCCAGCAGCGCCTCCACCTCACGAGGATCGACCCCGAGCGCCTCCAGCGCCGCCGACAGCGGCACGAACTGGCCCTCGGCACGGGAATGGGCGATCACCGCCGAGTCCCGGCCGTCCCGAAATGCCTCGATCTCTTCCCACTCGTCGATGCCGACGAGCACGGCGACAGGCTGTTCGTACTTGGTGATGATGACCGGCTCACCGGTGGAGCAGCTGCGCCGTTGTGCTTATCACTGCCGGCCCGCAGTCGCTCCTTGATCAGAACCGGGAAGGTGGTTTGATTCGCCTCGCTATAATGCTGTCCCGCGCTACCAATTTCGGACAAACCGAAACCCATCCTTGTCGTCACCTTCTTCGTAACCCATGGCCTGGATCGTCTTGTCCTCCGACGACCTCCGCAGGAAGTCAAGCAAGCCACTAGCACGACCTCCGGAGAGGTCATTTGCCGCAGCAAACTCCAAATTGGGATCGTGGCCAATCATCTCAGATGCTCGATATAGCAATGAAAGCGCAGCCACCGACTCCCGTGGATCGCCTGCAATTGCCTGAGTAATCGCCGCAGCTAGAATGCCGGCACGAAGCTCACGTGCATCCTGATGACGAACCGCGATGGAAGCGGCTCGCTCCGCGAACGCATTGAGAACCCGGTCAGCACCACGCGGCACAAGCCGATTGAACTGCTCAAATGCGGCGCCGTCTGCCGCACCGAGTAGCAGGTCTCGAATCTGGCCATCCCTGGCAGACGGCAGTTTATCGCGGCCGTAGTTCACGTTCTTGTTCAGCTCAAGAATTGAAAGTGACTGTGCGTCGAGGCTCATAACGATCAACTCCCTTTATGGACCAACGCCGATGCGCTGCCGGCGAACAGCTCGTGGCGGAGTTCACCGGCGCCCGGATCTCGCTGATGCTGCACCTGTCGGCGTACCTGGTCCAGGCGTGTGAGGACCTGCCGCACACCCTGTCGGGGGTCCTGCACGCACGGTTCCTGGCCTGGCCCCGCTCGGCGGCGCTGCGAAACGAGTGGCGCGCCTCGGACTGCTGAAGGAAACCGTCGTTCAGACCTCGCCGAGCGCGTCGATGTCGCGCATCTCCTCGGCCGTGAGGGAGAAGTGGAAGACGTCGAAGTTGGCGGTGATCCGCTCCGGGGTCACCGACTTCGGGATCACCACGATCTCGTGGTCGATGTGCCAACGCAGCACCACCTGTGCCGGGGAGACGCCGTGCGCGCTGGCGATCCTGGTCAGCACCGGGTCACTGAGGTCGCTGGTCTTGAACGGGCTGTACCCCTCCAGCACCACGCCCCGGTCCCGGTGCTCGGCGTGCCGCTGCCTGTCGTACAGCGACGGGCTCCACCGGATCTGGTTGACCGCCGGGTTCTCCTCGGTGGACTGGATCAGCTCGTCGATCTCCGCGGTGCTGTAGTTGCTCACCCCGACCGCGCGGGCGAGGTTCTCGTCGCGGGCGGCGAGCAACTCGCGCCAGAGCGGGATGCTGTCCCCCGGCGACGACGGCGGCCAGTGGATCAGCCAGAGGTCGACGTGCTCGACGCCGAGCGCCTCCAGGCTGGCCTCCAGCGTCGCGCGCTCCCGGCCCACCCGGTCCGGCGGGAGCTTGGTGGTGATGAAGAGGTCCTCCCGACGCAGCCCGCTCTCCCGCACCGCCCGGCCGACCTCCCGCTCGTTGCCGTACATCGTGGCGGTGTCGAGGTGTCGGTAGCCGGTGTCGAGCGCGGCCAGCACGGCGTCGTAGCCGGCCTGGCCGGTGGCCTGCCAGGTGCCGAAGCCGAGCAGGGGCATCCGCACGTCACCGGGGAGCAGGGCGGTGGGCTGGTCGGTGAGGTCCATGAGGTCCGTTCTACCCCGCCGCAGCCCCGACCGCCGAGCGAACCGGACACTCCGGCACCCAGCGGCTGGTCTTGGCCGGTACGCACTGGCAGACTCCGCATCGACGCGGTGTGACGGCGAGGAGCGACGTGTACCTGACCCACCTGGACTGCCCGCGCTGCGGCAAGGAGCACGCCGCCGACCGGTTACAGAACCTCTGCGAGTGCGGTTCGCCGCTGCTGGCCCGCTACGACCTGCCGGCCGTGGCGAAGGCGGTCACCCCGGAACGCTTTCCGCTGCGCCCGGCCGACCTGTGGCGCTACCGGGAGCTGCTGCCGGTCGCCGACCCTCGGCACGTCACGACGCTGGGCGAGGGCTGGACGCCGCTGTTGCGCGCCCCGGCGTACGGCGCCGAGATCGGCATCGCGGACCTGATGGTCAAGGACGAGGGGCTGATCCCGACCGGCTCCTTCAAGGCCCGGGGCGCGGCGGTCGGGGTGAGCCGGGCCCGCGAGCTGGGGGTCGAGCGGATCGCGATGCCCACCAACGGCAACGCCGGGTCGGCCTGGGCCACGTACGCCGCGCGGGCCGGGATGGGCGCGACAATCGTCATGCCGCTGGAGGCGCCGAGCATCTGCCGGCGCGAGTGCGTCGCCGCCGGCGCCGACCTGCGTCTGATCGACGGGCTGATCGGCGACGCCGGACGGAGGGTGGCCGAGCTGATCGCGGAGTCGAACGGGGCGATCTTCGACGCCGGCACGCTGCGCGAGCCCTACCGGCTGGAGGGCAAGAAGACGATGGGGTACGAGATCGTCGAGCAGCTCGGCTGGCAGACGCCGGACGTGATCATCTATCCGACCGGCGGCGGCGTCGGCCTGATCGGCATCCACAAGGCGCTGCACGAGCTGCGCGAGCTGGGCTGGATCGGTGACAAGCTGCCCCGGCTGGTGGCGGTGCAGTCCACCGGCTGCGCGCCGATCGTGCGGGCGTTCGCCGCAGGCGAGGATCGGGCGCAGCCGTGGGCGGACGCGCACACAGTGGCGTTCGGCATCACCGTGCCGGCCCCGCTGGGCGACGAGCTGATCCTGGCGGCGCTGCGGGAGTCCTCCGGCACGGCCGTCGCCGTCGACGACGCGGACATCCTGGCCGACCTGCGGGACTTCGCCGCCCGGGAGGGGTTGCTGCTCTGCCCGGAGGGGGCGGCCTGCCTCACGGCGGCACGGCAACTGCGCGCCGGCGGGTGGATCCGGGCCGGCGAGCGGGTGGTGGTGCTCAACACCGGCGCCGGGCTGAAGTATCCGGACACCGTCGACGTCTCCGGCGTACCCCTGATGGTGTGACGTGGCGGCACCCCGCGGACCGGGCGGTCCGCGGGGTGCCGCAGTGCCGGCCTACTGGTAGGTGATGTCCGAGGGCGAGTAGAGGCAGTTGACGCCGTCGGCGCCCTCGCCGATCTCGGTCGGCTCGCTGCCCTTCGGCACGCCCTTGTACTTCACGCAGATCGAGGTCTCCCGGTCCGGGTCGCCGACGATGGTGATCCGGCTGAACCGGGCGGTGTCGCCCCAGTTGGTGTTGATGCCGGCGATCGCGTCGGTGTTCTGGACGGTCACGTTGTCGATCACCACATGCCGCTGGTACGAGGTGGAGCAGTTACCGCAGGCGCGGTAGAGCTTGCCGGCGTTCTCCACCCGGAAGTTCTTGATGTGGACGGTGCCCGAGCCGTTGTGCTGGAAGACCTTGTCACTGGCGGAGCGGGCCCCGCCGCCGTCGACGGTGTACGTGGTGCCGCCGCGGAAGGTCGCCGCGTCCTCGCCGACGTCCTCCCACCAGACGTTGATCAGGGTGCAGTTGCCCTCGCAGTGCACACCGTCGCCGGCCGGGGCCCCGATGATGACGTTGCGCAGGGTGGCGCCGGCGGCCAGCTCGAACATCGGGTCCTGGCTCTCGCTCTGCCCGCCGTCACCGATGCCGTAGTAGCGCTTGAGCCCACCGTCGAACGTGCCGGAGACCGGGATCGTGGCGTCCACCTTCTGGCTGCCGGTGGGCGTCGGCCAACCAGCCGGCGGAGGTGTGGTGGTCGGCGGCGGCGTGGTGGGTGGCGGAGTGGTCGTCGGTGGCGGTGTGGTCGGGGTGCCGCCGCCGGACGAGTCGACCACCACGTCGTCGAAGCCGCCGCTGGCGTACGCGGTGACCAGGCCGATCCGGCCGGCGCCGGCCAGGCTGTTGCTGCCGGACGCGATCTGGGTGCCGTTGACGAAGCCGCGGATGGTGCTGCCGCTGGTCTCGATACGCAGGGTGTACCAGGTGCCGGCGCCGATACCGAGCGAGGCGGAACCGATCGCCGTGACGGAGCTGCCGTTGACCGCCTGGAGTTCGGCCCGGCCGGAGCCGAGCAGGGCCAACCGGTACATCTTGGTGCTGCTGGTGGAGCGGGCGGCCAGCCCGACCAGGGCGCTGGACGAGCCGAAGCTCGTCGGCCGGACCCGGGCCTGCACGGAGTAGTTGGTCCAACTGGTCTGGCCGGCGAACTGCCGGGCCAGCTCGCTGCCGGCGTTGGACTGGTTGAGCACGCCCGACCCGTCGACGGTCCAGGTGCCGCCGGACTTGGACCAGCCGGAGGTGTCGCCGTCGGTGAAGTCGTCGCTGAAGACGGTGGCCGCGAATGCCGAGGTCATGCCGGCGGCGAGGGCGGCCACGGTCACGCCGGCACCCACCGCCAGCAGGAGTGGTCGGCGGCCGGAGAGTCGTCTTTTCTGCACAGGTGTCCTCCTTGACGCATGTGGTGGTGATCCCTCGGCGGCCGTACCGAGGCGTGCCGGCACGGCGTGCTGCGCTGAACGGGATCGGTGTGCGCCCCCGCCGGACGCCCGGATCCGAAGCGGGGTGAAGCGGGACCAAAACCCTGGGGAAAGGGCTTTCCCGATACTTCGAGGCTAGGACTGCACAACCATCAACGTCAATGCCTGGCGTTTGCAGGTCTGTTGCAGGATTCCGGCCCTGACGGAAACGCCGACCGATCAGTAGCTGTCCGGCGCGGTGATCCGCCAGGCCGCGTTGATCAACCCGATGTGTGAGAGCGCCTGCGGCGTGTTGCCGAGTTGCATCCCGGTGGTCAGGTCGATCTGCTCGCTGAACAGCCCCAGGTCGTTGGAGTACCCGACGACCCGCTCGAAGAGCGCCTCGGCCCGCTGCTGCTCGCCCGTCATCACCAGGCACTCCACCAGCCAGAACGAGCACAGCAGGAAGCCGGCCGGGTCCGTCGTCCAGCGCCGCAGCAGACCGTCCTCGGTGCCCAACTCGCGCTCGACCATCGCGATGGTCGAGCGCATCCGCGGGTCGGTGGCCGGCAGGAAGTGCGTGACCGGCAGGGCCAGCACCGAGGCGTCCAGCTCCGCCGATCCGAACGCGCCGGTGAACGCCCCGATCCGGTCGTTCCACCCCTCGCGCAGCACCGTGTCGCGGATTTCGTCGCGCACCCGGGCCCAGCGGCCCGGGTCGGCCCGGTCGCCGAGCCGGTCGGCGAGCCCCACCGCCCGGTCCATGGTCAGCCAGCAGGACACCTTGGACGAGACGTAGTGGCGCTCCTCGTCGCGGGTCTCCCAGATGCCCCGGTCCGGCAGGTGCCACGTCGCGGCCACCTGCTCGGTCAGCCCGAGCACCATCTCCCGCAACTCGTCCTCGAACCTCACGCCGAGGTAGTCGCGCAACCGCCACACCGCCGACATCACCTCACCCGGCACGTCGAGCTGCCGCTGCCGCCAGGCGTCGTTGCCGACCCGCACGGGCCGGCTGTCGCGGTAGCCGCGCAGGTGGTTGCAGTGGTGCTCGGAAATGTCGCGCTCGCCCTCCACCCCGAAGAGCACCGGGACTGGCTCATCGCCGAACCGGCCGATCGAGCGGGTCGCCCAGGCGAACAGCCGGGACGTCTCGTCGGGGCAGGCCGCCACCCAGAGCGCCCGCATCGTCAACGAGAAGTCCCGCAGCCAGGAGTAGCGGTAGTCGTAGTTCCGGTCGCCACCGATCTGCTCCGGCAGCGAGGACGTCAGCGCGGCGACGACCGCGCCACTGCGGGCGTACGTGAGGCCGGTCAGGACCGTCGAGCTGTGCTTGACGAGTTCGGGGTAGCGGCCGGAGTACCCGTGCGTCTCCCGGAACGCCCGCCACGCCTCCGTGGTCTCGGCCAGAGTGGTCAACGGGTCCACCCGGGCCGGCGGATCGCCGTACGCCTCACCGAACGCGAGGTCCATCCCGATCACCTGACCGGCGGAGACCTCGAACTCGTGGGTCACCCGGTCCTTGCCCGCCCGCAGGTGCAGACCCCCGGCGCGCAACATCAGCACCACCGGGCCGGCGCCGGCCAGCACCCCGCCGTCCGCCTGCTCATGCAGGTACGGCGTGAGCAGGCCGTATTCCGGGCGGGGCGCGAAGTCCAGCGCCATCCGGACCCGGCCGGACAGCCCCTTGACCACCCGGATCAGCACGGCGGGTGAGTTCTTGCCCAACTCGTGAGCGCGGGCGCCGACCTCCGCGGCCAGCGCGTCGGTGACCGCCACGCTGCCGTGCGGCGTGTGGTGCACCGTCCGCAGCACCAACGTGTCCGGCAGGTACGCGCGCTCCACCCGGTAACCCGGGCCGCCGACCCCTACCGGCGCCAGCCGGAAGTGGCCGGCTCCCGGGTCGAGCAACCGCGCGAACACGGACGCCCCGTCGAACCGGTGCGGGCACCACCAGTCGATCGAGCCGTCCTTGCCGACCAGGGCACCCGAACGAGAGTCCGAGAGGAACCCGTAGTCGGAGATCTGCGGCTGCTGCTCCACCCGCCGGGGGTACCCGCATCGGCCCGGATCAGGCGGGCGCGATCACTCGGTCGGTGGCTCGTCCTCGCCCGCCGCCTCGGCCGCGTCGGCCTCTTCCTTGGTCTTGTGCACGGCCTTGTCGGCGTGCTCCGGTGGCCCGTAGACCGTGTACAGCACCAGCGGGTTGGGGCCGGTGTTGACGAAGTTGTGCTTGGTGCCGGCCGGCACCACGACCAGGTCGCCCGCGACGACCTTCCGCTTGGCGCCGGCAACCCGGGCCTCGCCGACGCCGCTGACGAAGGTCAGGATCTGGTCGATGTCCTCGTGCACCTCCTCGCCGATCTCCCCATCGGCGGGGATGGTCATGATGACCAGCTGGGTGTGCTCACCGGTCCACAGCACCCGCCGGAAATCCGGGCTCTTCTCGGCGACAGTCGCGATAGTGAAATGCTCCATGTCCACGCTCATACCCCGTTGGGCGGCGTGCCACGCCGGGACGATGTTGATCCCGCCAGATCGCTGACGTCGGGCTGTCGAGGCGCGGTTGACACCGCGATATCAAGGATGCCGAGTAGATCAACGCGCGACGCCCAGGACCACACTTTCCCGAGGTCCGCGGGTTTGGATCCGCGCGGATCGGGGATCGACAACCAGGACCGGCACGAACGGCCGGTCGAGCCAGGTCCCCGCCGGCGTACCGCCGAACGGCTGCGATGGTGGGAGACGGCCAGAGCGCGGCGACGTTGCGACCACGGTCCAGCGGCGCCGCGCGCTCATGTCCACCCCGCCCCGCTCCCGTCGATCATGGAGTTGTGGTGGGGGACGAATCACCATTACACTCCTAAATCAGGCACCACAACTCCATGATCGACGAGGGCTCACCACGATCTTGCACTTACTGTCCCGACATCACGGGTCATTCCGTGCATATCGGCGACAGTAACTGCAAGATCGGCGCGGATCGGCGCGGCGGCGGCGATGTTCTGGCTGGAGCGCCTTCAGCGGTGCAGCCAGGTGAGCAGGTCGGGCGGGGCCAGCGTCGCCGCCCTCGCCTCATACCGGGCCCGCGCGGCGTCGTCCAGCAGGTCGCGGCCCTGCCCCGAGCCTCCCCGGCGAAAGAACGCCTGCCGGTCCCGCAGCACGCCGAGCGTGTCCGGTGCGAGCCGGTCGGCGCGCTCCCGCATCCGACCGAAGGTGGCGGCCTCCACCAACTCCGGCGCCGGGCTCGGGAGTTTCCACCGGTCGGCGAGCCGGCGCATCTCACCGCCCAGATCAGCCAGCAGGTCGTCGTAGTGCACCAGCTCGACGTTCGGCTCGTGCCGGCGGGCCCACGCGTCGCTCAGGTGCATCAGCACCCCGGGCAGCGAATCCAGCTCGGCGCGGGGATCCACCTCCCGGTCGACCCAGCTCGGCAACCAATCCCGCACCGCGGGCCGCTCTCGGGGTGGCCCGGTCGGGGCGGGTTGGCCGGTCAGCTCGGCGATGCGTGCCCGGTCCAGGTTGGCGCTCTGGTGATAGAGGGAGACCGCCATGTCCAACGGGTGCCGGGCCACCACCACGTAGTGCACCCGGGGGTGGAGCGGCACGCCGTCCAGCGGTGTGTGCGTCTTGATGAACCGCCGGTGCGGCTGCGCGGCCAGCCGGTCGTACACCGTGCCCTGCGGCTCACCCAGCCAGTCCAGCCACGGCGACAGGACGGTCAGCGGCGCCGGCAGCTCCGGGGTGCCCAGCACCAGGAGCGCACAGATCATCTGCATCCAGGTGGTGCCGCTCTTGGAACGGGTGCTGATCACGATGTCGCCGTCGCGGAACGGAAAACCGGTCCACCGCGCGCTGTCCTCTTCGTCGGATTGGTAACGGTGAATCGGTGTGGGCATCGGTGGATGGTAGTCGCCGAACCGACAGTCGAGCAGCCGAATTCCGGCTTACATTCCTGGGGCATGTGCGCACGCCTGGCTAGATTGAAGTATGGTGCCCGCCCACGGGGGCCGGGCGGCGGCACCGGTCTACCGCCCCATCCTCGCCAACCGACGCGGCGAGCTTGAGGCCCTGATCCACCTCGATCCCGCGTACGCCGCACTGGTCGCCCCGATCCTGGAGGTCGGCGCGATCGATCGGTCCATGATGGGCGCCATTCGCCGACTGCCAGCCGGGCTGCTGCCCGCCATCGACGTCAGCGCGCTGCCCGACATCCCCGAGGCGGAGCTGACCCGCTGGGGCGTACCTGTGGTGCCGGTTATCGGGCTCACGGAGCGCGACCACCGGCTGGTCGCGCACGGGGCGGCGGCGCGGGCGTGCGGCCGGCGCGCGCTCATCCGGCTGCGGGCCGGCCAGGACCGGGCCGGGCCGGACGCGAGCACCACCGCCGTGGAACGGATCTGGCGGTTCACCGACCTCGCTCCCGAGGAGTGCGACCTGCTGGTGGACGCGGGGGATGTGTGCTGCCCAGCGGACGTGCGGACCGCCGAGCCGCGGGTACGCCACCTGCTGGACTGGGCGCGCCGACACGCCTGGCAGTCGGTGACGGTCGCGGCGGGCGGCATGCCACCGACGCTGTCCCGGTTGCCCACCGACGAGCCGGTCCAGCTGGACCGTTGGGACTGGCAGCTGTGGCGACGACTGGCCGACGCCGGGGTCGACTACGGCGACTACGGCGTCCACCCGGCAGCGCCGGGCACCGGCGACCCCGGAGACCGGTTGCCGACAGTGCGATACACCGACGACGGCAGTTGGTGGGTCTACCGCTGGGCGCGACGCGGCGGCCGGGGCGACGACCGGTTCGCCGACCTGTGTCGCACGCTGGTGTCGGCGTCACACTGGCCAACGACCGGGGCGGCCTTCTCCTGGGGTGACCATGAGCTGCTGCGCCGGGCTCGCCGGGGCGCCGGCGCCGGCTCGGCCGCCAACTGGGCGGCGTGGAGCACCTCGCACCACCTGGCCCACGTGCTCACCACGCTGTTGCATCCGGCCGGTGACGGCGCGCCGAGGTGGCACCCCGGGCAGGGTCCGCCGCAGCGGGGGCGACCGCTGCGGTGAGGGCGGGGTCTACGGCTTCTCGGTGAAGCCGAACTGGATGATGCCCTCGTCGTCGACCGTGGCGTCCACCGACGCGTCACCGAGCAGCTCGGCGGCGTCCTCGTCCAGGAAGATCCGGGCGCCCTGGTTGTCGACCACACGATCGCCCTGCGCCGGCTCGGGGACCAACTCGACGGTGAGCGAGCCGGCCTCGGTGTCGGCGGCGATACGCACCCCACCGTCCTGGGCGACGTCCTGTTGGTTGGCGAGGTCACGAATGACGAGCACGGCGTTATCGGTCATGGTGAGCATTGATGGAACTCCTCGTGGATTCTCGGCTCGCGGTCGGATACCGCACGGACCGGACAGTCGGCCCGCGTACGAGCACACGCGGGAGGCGACAGAGGGGCGAACGGTCGTCGCCGTCGCATCGGATCGGGGCAGCTGACGGCCCCGTCACTCCCACCGTGCCCGTTGGCCGACCATCCGTCAAATAGAGCCAGGTCACTGGAGAACGGCGGCCGGGGCAAGCCAGGCGCGAATCTCGTTGACCACCGCGCGCCCGGCCCGGTTGGCCCCGATCGTGCTGGCCGAGGGGCCGTACCCGACCAGGTGAACCCGCGCGTCGGCGACCACCCGGGTGCCGTCCATCGTGATACCGCCGCCCGGCGCGCGCAGGCCCAGCGGGGCGAGATGGTCGATGGCCGCCCGGAAGCCGGTGCACCAGAGGATCACGTCCGCCGGCACGAAACGCCCGTCCGACCAGGCCACCCCGTCGGGTGTGATCCGGTCGAACACGGGTAGCCGGTCGAGGACGCCGCGCTCGCGCAGTCGGCGTACCTCCGGGGTGACCGGCAGCCCGGTCACGCCCACCACGCTGCCGGGCGGTCGGCCGGCCCGGACCGCCTCGTCCACCCGCGCCACCGCGGCACGGCCCAGCTCCGGGCCGAACTCGTCGTCGTTGAACGCCGGTGGTCGGCGGGTCACCCAGGTGGTGGCCGCCGCGACTGTGGAAACCTCGCCGAGCAGTTGCACGGCCGAGGTGCCACCACCGACCACCACCACGCGAAGACCTGTGAACTCGGCCGGCCCTCGGTAGTCGGCGGTGTGCAGCTGCCGTCCGAGAAACGTCGACCGGCCCGGGTAGTGCGGCCAGAACGGGCGCGTCCAGGTGCCTGCGGCGTTGATCAGAGCCCGGGCGGTCCACGTGTCCCGGTCGGTGTGCACATCCAGACGTCCGTCGGGGCGGGAACGCACCGCCCGGACTCGCACCGGCCGCCGTACCGGCAGGTCGAAGGCCCTTTCGTACGCGGCGAAGTAGGCGCTGACCTGCTCGGATGCCGGGCGTTGCGGCTCGGCGGGCGGGAGCGGCAGCCCGGGCAGGTCGTGGAAGCCGTGCACCCGGTCGAAGACAAGCGTCGGCCAGCGGTGCTGCCAGGCGCCGCCAGGCCCGTTGTCGCCGTCGAGGATGACGAAGCCGCTGCCGGGCGCGAAGCCGGTGCGGTGCAGGTGATAGCCGGCGCTCAGGCCGGCCTGCCCGGCGCCGACCACGACGACGTCCGCGGAGTGGGTATCCACATGGGCTACAACGCCAGGAACGGCGCAGCCGTGCCCGTCCCCGACCGTCGCGCCGATCACAGACGGCAATTCCAGCTTCGACCACCTGACCTGCACTTACGCTGAGTCAATGAGCGACTTCCGTCGGTACGCGGCCGAATTCCTCGGCACCCTGCTGCTGGTGTTCTTCGGAGTGGGCAGCGCGGTCGCCGCGCGGGTCCAGGGCGGCGTGGTGGTGGTGGCGCTGGCCTTCGGGTTCGTGATGGTGGCCCTCGTCTACACGATCGGCCCGCTCTCCGGCAGCCACGTCAACCCGGCGGTGACGCTCGGTGTGCTGCTCTCCGGGAAGATCTCGGTCCTCGGGGCGGTGGCGTACTGGGTCGCGCAGTTCGTCGGCGCGACCGTCGCGGGCTTCATACTCTGGGCGCTCACCCGATGGGGTGACGTCGCGGACCAGACCGGGGCCCTGGGCACGAACGGCTACGGCGCGCACATCAACCGGGGCGGCGCCGCCGTGCTGGAAGTCGTGCTGACCTTCCTCTTCGTGCTGGTCGTGCTGGTGGTGACCAGTCGGAGCGAGAATCCGGGCACCGCCGGGTTGGCCATCGGGTTGGCCCTCGCCGCTACCCAACTGGTGGGCGTGACGCTGACCGGCGCGGCGGTCAACCCGGCCCGCGCGTTCGGCCCGGCGGTCTTCGAGGGCGGTGTGGCCCTGCGGCAGCTCTGGGTGTTCATCGTCTTCCCGTTGCTCGGCGGGGCGCTCGCCGCGCTTGTCGCACCGATGGTCATGGGGGCGCAGCGGCACTACTGGGGTGGTCACGAGAAGTCGGTCGGCGGGCCGAAATAGCCCAGACGGCAATATCTTTCGCCCGAGGGCCTTCTCGGGCGAATATCTCCATGGCAGCATCAGCGGATGCATCGCCGTCACTTTCCCCGGGCCCTCGCGCTGCTCGCGCTGGTCGCCACCGCGGCCACCGCCGGCGCGCCCGGCGCCACGGCCGAGTCGCCCACGCCCGCGACGACCCAGCTGCGCGCCACCATCGACACGATCCTCGCCGACGCCCTGCTGACCGGCGCGCAGGCGTCGGTGGTGGTGGTCGACACCAGCACCGGACAGACGCTCTACGACCGCAACGGTGACCGCCGGCTGGTTCCGGCGTCCAACACCAAGCTGCTGACCTCGACCGCAGCCCTTGAGCTACTCGGACCGGGCCACCGCTTCACCACCGACGTACGCGCCAGCGGCAAGCGCCGCGCGGGTCTGCTCTCCGGCAACCTCTACCTGCACGGCGGGGGCGACCCGACCATGCTCGCCGCCGACTACGACGCGCTCGCCGCGCGGGTCGCCGCCGACGGCGTGCGGGTGGTCACCGGGAACCTGGTCGCCGACGACACCCGCTACGACGGCACCCGACTCGGCCCCGACTGGACCTGGGACGACGAGCCCTACTACTACGCCGCCCAGGTCTCCGCGCTGACCGTCGCCCCGGACACCGACTACGACGCGGGCACCGTGATCGTGCACGCCGCGCCGGCCGACCGGGCCGGCGCCCCGCCGGTGGTCACCACCACCCCCGCCACCGGGTACGTCCGCGTCGACAACCGCGCCCAGACGGTCAGCGACGGCGAGACCTCCATCTCGATCGAGCGCGAGCACGGCGGCAACACAGTCGTGGTGACCGGTCAGATCGCCGTCGGTGACGAGCCCACCAGCGACTGGGTCACCGTCTGGGAACCCACCGGCTACGCGGCCGACGTGTTCCGGACGGCGCTGCACCGACACGGCGTCCGGGTGCTCGGCCGGACCGTGCTCGGTCAGCCCACCCCGGAGACGGCCCAGCCGGTGGCGCGACACGACTCGATGAGCCTGGGTGAGCTGATGACGCCATTCCTCAAGCTGTCCAACAACGGGCACGCCGAGGTGTTGACCAAGGAGATCGGTCGGGTCCTCTCCGGCTCGGGCACGTGGACGGCCGGAATCACAGCGATCAGCGAGTACGTCGCCGACACCGGCATGGACACCGGGAGACTGCGCCAACGCGACGGCTCAGGATTGTCCCGGCGCAACCTGGTCCCAGCGGCGGAGTTCGTCGACCTGCTGAGCGCCGTCCGCGCCGAACCGTGGTTCGCGACCTGGTACGCGGCGCTACCGATCGCCGGCCAGCCCGAGCGATTCGTCGGCGGCACCCTGCGCAGCCGGATGGCCGGCACGCCGGCGGCGGGCAACGTACACGCCAAGACCGGCAGCCTGACCGGTGTCTCCGGGCTCTCCGGTTACGTCACCAGCGCCGATGGTCGACTGCTGGCGTTCTCCATCCTGCTCAACAACTACCTGACGGCGTCGGTGAAGTCGCTGGAGGACCAGATCGCCGTGGCGCTTGCCGGTTTCCGCGAGGGTGGTGCGTCGGCGGCGCGGGTGGCACCGCCGGCGGCGCCGGAGACACCGCGCACCCCGGAGGGCGTCGAGTGCTCCTGGGTCAAGCCGATCACCTGCTGAGCGGCGGCCGGGAGGCGCGAACACGCCTCCCGGCCCGGCGAGCGCTCAGGCCGGACGGTCCGGTGGGGGGACCACCGCCGTCGGGTCGCCACGCTCGATGAGCGCGGCGATCTCAGCGGCCCGCAACCCGCGCAGCGCCAGCACCTGCGTGCCCCAGCGGTGCAGGCGGCACGGGTGCGGGCTGGCATCGTTGCGACAGACCACACCCCCGGACCACCGCCGGGGGGCGTGCACCACCACCGCCCGTACGGCGAACTGGGTGTCCTCGCCCGTCACGTACGGCGGCAGGGGAATGTCGCGAAGAACCTCCCCGGACGCTTCACCGGTGCCGGACGAAGCGGCACGACGGACGCGGTGGGCGGTGCTGCTACTCATCTCCGCTGCCTCCACACTGGATGGTCGGATGGGGACAGCAGAAAGTTACGACGCGTTCGACGGTCCGCGACGGACAAACTGTCCCGCGGTGGCGACGCGCAGCGATCGATCAGTCAGTCAGCGCACCGCCACGGCCTGGAGGCCGACGTTGCCGCAGTGCGTCGTGAAGACCTTCTCGACGGTCCAGTTCAGCAGCAACCGAGCGCCCTTCGGCACTGTGAAGCGGATGGTGAACTGGGCACTCTGACTGGTGTAGGGGTCTTCCAGTCGGGCGGTGCTGGCGGGCCCGCCGGTGGACAGCCGCGCTTCCAGTCGCCCCCGAGCCATCCAGATGCCGCCGTAGAGCTGAACCGTGCGCGGCTCGCCGGTGCCGGCGATGGCGAGGCTGAACCCGTTCCCGGCACCGCAGGTGTAGACACCGTTGGAGCTGCCGTTCGTTGACCGCTCCGGCGTGCCGTCGGACCAGCGCACGTACTCCTGGTTGCCGTCCCAACCGACCCGTCGGCCGGCGCCACCCCCGTCGATGATCTCGCCGGAGCCGGAGCGCTTGCGGATCGTCGACCTGCCGCCACGCTCCCCCCAGTGCACCCAGTCCTTGGTGCCCACCGCGGTGAGGTCGACGGCGGCGGGCATCTCCCCCCGGCTCACCGACAGCGCCGGCGAATCGGGCTTGGCCGGCGGCGGGGCTGGCGCGCTTGTCGACGGCGTCGGTTCCGGCGAGGGTGGGCGCTGGCGCGGACGCAGACCGGGAGTCGCCGGCCCCGCCTCACCGGTGCGCCCAACGGCGGCGGGCAGACCGGGGGTCCGGGCGACCCCGGCGGGCACGCCGCCCGGACCAGCCCGGTCGTCGTCCGGCTCCGGACCGGACCGGGTGCTGAGGTACGAGATCAACACCACCAGGCAGACGAGTACGGCGACTCCCTCCACCGCCCAGCGTCGCCGCTGTCGGGCCCGGCGCAGCACGCTGCGGATCACACCGGTGGTAATGGCAGGCGGACGGTGCCTCGGCGGCGAGTCGCCAGCCCTCGAACCAGCCCGCGTGCGGTCTTCGTCCGCCACCGACCCCTCCAACTCCGCCGCCCGGCCGTTCTGGACCGCCGCGGACCACACCATCCACTGTGGGCCGATTCACGTTTATCCGGGCGTGGACGACACGCTAGATCCGGACTGCCGGACGTGTCCAGCCCACAACGGGACGCTGTCGGACAACCTGGCCCGCCCGGACGGACACTTCGGCAGACCACCAGCGCCTTTCGCGTCAACCGATCCGGAAGCCCAGCAGCTGCGCGATGACCACGGCCTGCTCGACGTCGATGACGGCGCCGGCCCGCTCGACGACCGTCGGGTCCAGCGCGGTGAGATCGCTGCCCCGCAGGTCTGCGCCGCCCAGCCGGACGTTGGTCAGCTGCGCGCCGGAAAGATCGACACCAGTGACGGTAGCACCGGTGAGGTTGGCCCTCGTGAGGTCCACCTCGCGCATCCGCACGCCGGTCAGCCGGACGCCGCGCAGGTCGGCGCCGGGCAGCGCGGCGAAGGACCAGTCGCCGCCGTCCACCGCCAACGGACGCATGTCGCACTCGCTGAAGGTGCTGCCGACCAGCTTGCAGCCGGTGAACTCGGCCTCGAAGAAGTTGCACCGCCGAAAGACGCACCGGGTGAAGGCGGAGTCGACGTGTCGGGAGGCGTTGAACGCCACGTTGCCGAACGTGCACCCGGTGAAGACCGCACCTCTGGTCACCGCCTCGGTCAGGTCCACCCCGAAGAACTCGCAACCCACGAAGTGCCGGTCGGTCAACTCCTCGCCGTACCAGTCCTCGTTGCGGAAGGTCACGTCCTCGGTCAACTCCGGCATCCGGCCAGGCTAGTGGGCGGCGCCGACAGCCGGCGGCCGGCGTGGCCGGTGCCGGCCCCCTTCCGCTGTCGAGGTACCGGCGAGTAGGTTCGGCGGCGTGAGTGTGGCTCGGAGCAAGGACCCCGATCAGATCGGTTTCGACAGGGCGCGACTGGCACGGATCGACGAGCACTTCGGTCGGTACGTCGATGACGGCCGGCTCGCCGGCTGGCAGCTGGTGGTCACCCGTGGCGGCGAGGTGGCGCACTCCTCGACGTACGGGCTGCGCGACCGGGAGTCGGGCGCACCGGTCGAGCCCGACACGCTCTGGCGGATCTACTCGATGACCAAGCCGGTCACCTCGGTCGCGGCGATGATGCTGTGGGAGGAAGGCCGGTTCGAGCTGACCGACGAGATCAGCCGCTGGCTGCCCGAGTTCGCCGACCTGCGCGTCTACTCCAAGGGGTCGGTGCTCAAGCCGTACACCGTGCCGGCGGTCGAGCCGATCCGGGTCTGGCACCTGCTCACCCACACGGCCGGCCTGACGTACGGCTTCATGCAGACCTCGGTGGTCGACGGGCTCTACCGGGCCGCCGGCTACGACCTGTACCCGCCGGCGGACGTCGACCTCGCCAGCGCCTGCGCGGCCTACGGCGAGCTGCCGCTGCTGTTCCAGCCCGGCTCGGCGTGGGGCTACTCCGTCGCCACCGACGTGCTCGGCCGGCTCGTCGAGGTGATCTCGGGGCAGAGCCTCGACGCGTTCTTCGCCGACCGGATCTTCGGCCCGCTGGGCATGACCGACACCCGCTGGTGGGCGGAGGGAGACGAGGCCGACCGGCTGGCCGCACTCTACGTACCGGAACCGCGCAGCGGCCGGGCCGTCCGCTACGACAGCCTCGGGTCGCTCGCGTTCAGCAAGCCGACGCTGCTCTCCGGCGGCGGTGGCCTGATCTCCAGCGCGGCCGACTACCACCGCTTCACGCAGGTGCTGCTGCGCGGCGGCGAGCTGGACGGCGTCCGGCTGCTCGGGCCGCGCACGGTGCGGTTCATGACCCGCAACCACCTGCCCGGTGGTCAGGACCTGGGCAGCCTGTCCACCGGCGGCTTCGCCGAGAGCACCCTGGACGGGATCGGCTTCGGCCTCGGCTTCGCGGTGGTCGACGACCCGATCCCCAGCCGGGTGCCGAGCAGCGTCGGCGAGTACTACTGGGGTGGGGTGGCCAGCACCGCGTTCTGGGTCGACCCGGCCGAGGAGATCACCGCGCTGCTGTTCACGCAGCTGATGCCGTCGAGCACCTACCCGCTCCGCTCCCAACTGCGCCAGCTCGTCTACGCCGCCCTGGTCGACTGAGTTCGGCCCGGCGTCGGTCGGTCGAAGCGGGTCAGTCGGCGAGGCGGGCGGGGAAGCCACCGGTGGCGATCGGACCCCAGGCATCGATGGTGACCCGGATCAGTGACTTGCCCTGGCGCACCATGGCCGCCCGGTAGTCGTCCCAGTCCGGGTGCTCGCCGGAGATGCTGCGGAAGTAGTCGACAAGCGGCTCCAGGGCGGCGGGCAGGTCGAGCACCTCGGCGGTGCCGTCGATCTGCACCCAGGGGCCGTTCCAGTCGTCGCTGAGCACGCAGGCCGAGACCCGGGGGTCGCGACGCAGGTTGGTCACCTTGGCCCGCTCGGGGTAGGTGGAGACGACCAGCCGCCCCTGCCCGTCGACCCCGGCGGAGACCGGAGAGGACTGCGGGCGTCCGTCGGCCCGGGTGGTGATCAGCAGGACGTGGTGTCGCGGACGGAGGAAGTCGAGCAGGCCGTCCCGGTCGATCCGAGTGTTCCTTGCGATGCTGCGTACCATTCCCCGTTCCTACCAGGGCGCGGGCGCAGCCGCAGCGGCGGGTCAGCTGGGTCGGGCCGCTGCCCGGTGCACCGACTGGGTGGGCACGCGGGGGCGGCCGGACGGCCGCCAGGCCCGACCGTTGGCGTAGATCACCCGAAAACCGAGGTACGACGCGAGCGGCGCCCAGTGCGCGGAGCCCATCCGCAACTCGGCGGCGTTGTGTCGTTGGCCGTTGGCGAGCACGTCGAGAAGGACGGTTTCGAAGGCCGCCGATTCGACCCAGTCGACTTCGCGGGTGAAACCGCAGATCAGAGCCGCTCCGGTGACTTCCAGGAACTCGCGCAGCACCGCGTCCGAGGCGCGCAGCACCGAGCAGCTGCCGAAATAGAGTCGTCGCCCCTCGGCGCGGCCGGCCATCAACTCGGCCACCTCGTTCAACTCGACCGACTGCCAGTCGGTGAGGCAGAGCCGGCTCGGCTCGCCGTGCATGGCGAAGAAGCCGACGCGGTGGTCGGCGTACTGCTTGAGCAGCCAACGGTCCAGGAAGTAGAACAACTCGTCGCGGGTGGCCGCGTCCTTGTGGATGAAGCGGATCTTGCCCAGCCGCTCCAGCAGCTCCAGGGTGGGCAGCACCGAGCCCCGCTCGTTGAGGTCACGGTGCCACTGACCCTCGACACAGAAGACGCCACCGCGTGCCACGCGCACCTCCGCCAGTCCGCCCATCCGAGGCTGACGTTACCGGCCGCCGCTGCCCCGGGAACATCACCCTCCGTGTGGCAGATTGCGACGTTCGGTGTGCTTGCCCGCAGGAGGGTCGATCGGCGGGAAATGACTGTTTCGCAAATCAGCCGAATTCCCAGGCAATACCCAGGGATAGCGGATTGTGAGCACGATTCTCGTTAACCGCCTCCAACCGCACGGATCGGTGCGAGGGTGGAAATCGCAGGACTTCTCGGTCGATGTCCTGGAGCCACCCCATTCGCTCTCCTATCGGGAGGACTTCTGTGCGCGTAAACACCTTGAAGCGGGTCGCCGTCGCATTCGCCCTGGCGCTGCCCGGGGCCGCAATCGCCACGGTGATCGCCGCACCGGCGGCGCACGCGGACGGCTGTTACACCTGGAACCGCACCCTGACCCAGGGGCGTTCCGGAGACGACGTCCGCCAGTTGCAGATCCGGGTCGCCGGGTGGGCCGGCTACCGGGACATCGTGGAGAACGACGGGCGCTACGGGCCGAAGACCGCCGCTGCGGTCAAGCGGTTCCAGCAGGCGTACGGGCTGCGCGCCGACGGCATCGCCGGCCCACAGACCTTCGCCAAGCTGTACCAACTCCAGGACAACGACTGCACGCCCGCGCACTTCAGCTACAGCGAGCTGGACAACGGGTGCGGCGGGAGCGGGTGGAGCGGCGGCCCGCTGTCGGCGAACCAGACCAAGCAGAACGCGCTGCGCACCATGTGGAAGCTGGAGGCGCTGCGCAAGGGCCTCGGCGACAAGCCGCTCTACGTGTCGAGTGGATACCGCAGCCGCGCCTGCAACAACCAGGTCGGCGGCGCGTCCGACAGCCAACACCTCTACGGCAACGCGGCCGACGTGACCTCACGGACGTCCTCGCTGTGCCAGGTCGCCCGCGGCGCCCGCAACAACGGCTTCAGTGGGATCTACGGGCCGGGCTACCCCGACCACGACGACCACGTGCACGTCGACTCGCGGCGGGAGAACAACAGCGACAACAGCTCGAACACGACGAGCTGGTCCGCCCCGGACTGCGGGGTCGGTAACTGAGCCGCACGCTCAGAGCGACGTCGGCCCGACGCGGAGGGGGAATCTTCGCGCCGGGCCGACGTCGTGTCGCCCCGGGTCGGGTGGGCGGAGGGGTAGCGCGCTCAGCTCGCCCGGGGCCAGCGCGGCGCGGTGACGGGGGGAGTCACCGGCCGGCCAGCAACGGTGGGCCGTATCCCCTGGGGGACGGCCCGCGCGGCCTGTTGCCGCGACGGCCCGGTCGCCGTGAACGGGAACGGCACGTGCACGAACGGATTACCGTGCCGGATCAACGCCTCGATCTGCCGCTCGTTGAGCCCGTGTGCCTCCAACACCCGTCGCCCCCAGCGGTGCAGCCGGCACGGGTAGGAGGCGCCGTCGTTGCGGCACAGCGGCCCGGTGGGCCACTCCTCGGCGGTGTGCACAACCACCGCCCGGACCGCGAGCCGGACATCCTCCGGGGTCAGGGGTGCCGGCATTGGCACCTCACCCAGTACCTGATCGATGGGATCCGTCGACTGCTCACCAACTCGCACGGCAGGCCTCCCGCAGTTCGGCAGCGGTACGGCGGACCCACCGCACCGACATCCTCGGCCATGGGTACGGCGGACACTGGACGAAAGTTCAATTCCGGTACGCGGTAAGCAGATCCGCCGCCGACAACACCCGTCAGACGAGCCCGGCGTCGTGCACGAGCAGCGCCACCTGGACCCGGTTGTTCAGCTCCAGTCGGGTCAGCAGCCGGGAGACGTACGCCTTCACCGTCGCCACGCTCATGAACAACTCCCCCGCGATCTCCGCGTTGGTGTGGCCCCGCCCCAGCGCGACCGCCACCTGCCGCTCCCGCTCACTGAGCCCGCTGAGCAGCCGCAGTGCCCGCTCCCGGCGTGGGTCGGGACCGGCAGGTCCGGGAGTGGCGGCGGTCACGTGGGCGATCAGCGTTCGGGTCACCGTCGGGGAGAGCGTGGCCTCGCCGGCCGCCACCCGTCGTACGGCGTGCACGATCTCCGCCGGCGGAGTGTCCTTGAGCAGGAATCCGGCCGCCCCGGCGCGCAGCGCCCGCAGCACCTGCTCGTCGGCGTCGAAGGTGGTCAGCACCAACACCTCCGGCGGGTGCGGCTGGGCGCGCAGCGCCTCGGTGGCGGTCAGCCCGTCGACCCGGGGCATCCGGATGTCCATCAGCACCACGTCCGGGGCGTACGCGGCGACCGCGGCGGGCACCTCGCCGCCGTCGGCTGCCTCGCCGACCACTGTCAGGTCCCGCAGACCGCCGAGGATCATGGAGAGCCCGGCCCGGACCAACGCGTCGTCGTCCACGATCAGCACGCGCACCGGCGGCCCGGCCACGTCGGCAGGCCCGGTCACGCTGGCCACGGCAGCCAGGCGGCCAGCCGGAAGTCGCCGGCGTCGTCCCGGCCGTAGGCCAGCCGGCCGCCGGCCAGGGTGACCCGTTCGCTGATGCCGACCAGGCCGGTGCCGGCGCCCGGCAGCGTGCCGCCGGGCGGTGCGCCGACCGGCCACCGGTTGCCGATCGCCACGGTCAGCCCGGTGCCCGGCCCGCCGGCCACGTCCACGGTGACGGCCGCGCCGGCCGCGTGCTTGCGGGCGTTGGTCAGCCCCTCCTGCACGATCCGGTACGCGGCCCGGCCCAGCGCCGCCGGCACCGCCCCCGGGCTGGCGACGCTGTCGCTGACGTTCACTCGCACCCCGGCCGACCGCGACTCGGCGATCAGCGCCGGCAGGTCGGCGAGGGTGGGCTGCGGCGGCTCGGGGGCGTCGCCGGCACCGTCGTCCTCGGCCCGGAGCACCCCGATCACCTCCCGCAGGTCCTGCAGGGCGGCGTGCGCGCTGCCCCGGATCACCCCGGCGGCCCGGGCCACCTCGTCGGCCGGCGCGTCCGGGCGGAATTCCAACGCCCCGGCGTGCAGGCTGAGCAGGGAGATCCGGTGGGCCAGCACGTCGTGCATCTCCCGGGCGATCCGGGTGCGTTCGAGGTGGCGGGCCTGGGTGACCCGCAACTGCTGCTCCGCCTCGGCACGCTCGGCACGTTCCCGCAACGACACGATCAACTGCCGGCGGGCCCGGACGAACATCCCCCAGGCCAGCACCGCGAAACTGAGCACCACACCCCAGGACGCGGTCTCCCAGTACGACATGTGTGGATCCGGACGCACCCAACTGAAGACCATGTTGGTGAGAAGGCCGGCGCCGGTGACCGCGATCGCGATGGCGGTCCGCCGGTGCACCACCACCGTGAAGTAGAAGATCAACAGTGGGATGGCGGCGGCCAGCGAGAACAGGGTCAGCGGTGTCGTGGCCACGATCAGCCCGAGCGGCCACCGTCTGCGCAGCCAGAGCAGCCCGCAGCAGACCAGACCGAGCAGCGCGTCCACGCCGGTCATCCAGTCGTGCGGCAGCGGGATCGCCATCGCCGGATCCGGCGACAGGGCGTCCGCGGTGACGAACAGCACCCAGAGCAGGGCGGCCAGGAACGCGAGGCTGTCCACGATCCAGTCGCGGGTCGTGCGGCGCGGGTGGGTGCGCCCCTGGTCGGCCGGCACCACCAGCGCCCCTGGCAGCAGCCAGGGGTGCTCCGGGACGGCGAGGCTGGTCACCGCCCCATGCTAGGCAGCCGACAGGCACCGCGACCAGCTACCAAAGTCGCTACCCAAACGTCGACCAAGGTCGACGTGGCGCCGACCGGTGGCCGCAGCGGATGGCCGGGCGGCGCGGGCAGGCTCAATCGCATGATCAGCGTGGAGAACCTCACCAAGCGATACGGGCCACACCCGGCCGTGGACGACGTCTCGTTCCAGTGCGAGCCGGGCACCGTCACCGGCTTCCTCGGCCCCAACGGCGCCGGCAAGTCCACCACCATGCGGATGATCTGCGGGCTCACCGCCCCGACCGCGGGCCGTGCCACCGTCTCCGGTCACCCGTACAGGGAACTGCCCAACCCGGGGCGGGAGGTCGGGGTGCTGCTGGACGCCTCCGCCCAGCACGCCGGGCGCACCGGCCGCGAGGCGTTGACGCTGTCCGCGTACACCATGGGTTTGGACCGGCGCGAGGTCGCCGCGAAGCTCGACCTGGTCGGGTTGAACGCGGTGGCGGCGAAGCGTCGGGTACGGGCGTACTCGTTGGGCATGCGCCAGCGGCTCGGCCTGGCGCAGGCGCTGCTCGGCGACCCGCGGGTGTTGATCCTCGACGAGCCGGCGAACGGCCTGGACCCGGAGGGGATCTTCTGGATGCGCGGTTTGCTGCGCGACTTCGCCGACCGGGGCGGCACAGTGCTGCTCTCCTCCCACCTGCTGCGCGAGGTGGAGGCGGTCGCGGACCGGCTGGTGGTGATCGGGGGTGGCCGGATCGTGGCCCAGGGCAACAAGAACGAGTTGCTGGCCGGTGGCGGCACTGTGGTCCGGGCCCGCGACGGCGCGGCGCTGCGCCGGGCGCTGGAGGTAGCCAACCTGAGCGCCGCCGACAGCTCCGAGGGCCTGCTCGTGCAGGCCGACGCCGAGGCGGTCGGCCAGGCCGCCGCCGATGCCCGCGTCGCGTTGGCCGAGCTGCGGCCCGCCAGCGGCGGTGGCCTCGAACAGCTCTTCCTCACCCTGACCGCCGGCGAATCCACCAAGGAGGCCGTCCGATGACCACCACCACCGCGCCCGCCGCCGGCGCCGTCGCGCCCCGGCAGCACTCTTCGGTACGCCGTCCGTCGCTGCTCCGGCTCTCCGCCGTGGAGGTGCGCAAGCTCGTCGACACCCGGGCCGGCCGTTGGCTGCTGATCACCATCGGCCTGGTCACCGCCCTGATCGTCACCCTGCAACTGATCTACTCGAAGGAGGCCGACCAGACCTTCCCCAACTTCTTCGTCCCGTCGCTGCTGCCGGTGTCGGTGCTGCTGCCGGTGCTCGGCATCCTGTCGATCACCAGCGAGTGGTCGCAGCGGACAGCCCTCACCACGTACGCCCTCGTGCCCCGCCGGGAACGGGTGGTCGTCGCCAAACTGATCGCCGTGATGCTGACCGCGCTCGCCTCGGTGCTGGCCAGCCTCGTCTTCGCCGCAGTCGGCACGCTTGTGGCCTCGGCCACCGGTGGCGCGGGCACCTGGACTTTCGACTGGTCACTGCTGCTGAACGCGGTGATCCTCCAGGTCACCGGTGTGCTGACGGGTGCCGCCTTCGGTCTGCTGCTGCTCAACCCGCCGCTGGCCATCGTCGGCTATTTCCTCCTGCCCACCCTGTGGGGAGTGCTCGGTGAGATGGTCAAGCCTCTGCGTGGCCCGTCCGAGTGGTTGGACACCAGCAAGACCATGGAACCGTTGTTCAGCAGCGACGCCGTCACCGGCGGGCAGTGGGGGCGGATAGTGGTGTCCCTGCTGGTCTGGATGGTCCTTCCGCTGGCCGCCGGTCTGTTCCGGACGCTGCGCCGCGAGGTGTCCTGACCATGGACCTGGCCGGCGATCGACCACGCACAGTCGTCAGCGGTGGCGCGACAGAGCTGGCCGTCATGTGGGGTGGCTTCCCGCTGGTCGGCGCGGGCCTCGGATGGCTCCTCGCGGCGACGACCGGTTGGCTGGCCCGGCTGCCCTGGGTGCCGTTCGGTGACCTGGTCGAGTGGCTGGACCGGCTGCCCGAGCCGCAGGCCACCGCCGGCGCGGTCGCGGTGGGCGTCCTGGGCGGCCTGGTCGTCGCGGGGATCGGCACCGCCGAACGGCTGATCGTCACCGTGGACGCGGCGCAGGTCCGGCTGCGCCGCGCCGACCAGGACCGGGCGGTCGCACGGGCCGACGCCCGGGTGGTCTTCCTCGCCGACAAGCACCTGGTGCTGCTCGACGCCGACGGCGCGGAACTGGTGCGGGAGTCCACGGACCTGCCGGCCGCGAAACTGGCGGCGGCGTTCCGGGCGCACGGCTGGGGTTGGGCGGACGACGACCCGCACCGATCGGCGTACCGGCTGTGGGTTCCGGACCTGCCCGGGTTGCCCGCCGGCGCGGACGCGCTGCTGCGCGCCCGGCAACGAGCGGTCGAGCGGGACCGCCGCGACGACGCCCGTGAGCTGCGCCGCGAGCTGGGTCTGCTCGGGGTGGTGCTGCGCGACGAGGGCAAGCGGCAGTACTGGCGGTTGACCGCGCGGGCCCTCGCCTCCGGGCCGGAGCAGCCGACTTCGGCCGAGCGGGAGCCGGACGGGCGGTAGCGTCTGTCCCAGCAGACCCTGGGAGCCGCGTGATGACCGAACAGCAGCCGTACCGGGTGGTGTCCCGACACCCCGGCTTCGAGCTGCGTCGGTACCCCGCCCACCTGGTGGCCGAGATGCAGATCCAGGCGTCGTTCACCCGGGCGCCGATCGAGGCGTTCCGGCCGCTTGCCGCGTACATCGGTGGCGCCAATCGGGCCCGGCACCCGATTGGTTCCGCCGCTCCGGCGATGGCGGCGGCCGGCGACTCGGAGAAGATCGCCATGACCGTGCCGGTGGTCCAGATCGAGGGCGAGTGGCCGGGCGCGTACCTGATCCAGTTCGTCATGCCGGCCACCTTCACCACCGCCGCCCTGCCCGAGCCGGTGGATCCCCGGGTGCGGATCCATGCGGTTCCGGCGCGACTGGCGGCGGCGATGCGGTTCTCCGGACGGTGGACGGAGCAGGCGTTCAGCCAGCGGGCCACCATGCTCGGCCGGTCGGTGACCGCCGCCGGGCTGCAACCGACGGGCGCCATCCGGTACGCGCGCTTCGACCTGCCGTGGAAGCCGTGGTTCCTGCGCCGCAACGAGGTAGTGCTGCCGGTCGTCGAGTGAGCTACCTGAGCTGCCGGCGGTCCTCGACGGTCGGTCGCGCCAGCAGCACTGCCATTCCGAGCCCGGGGACCCCACCCGACGCCCGACCGGGGCCTGGTCGGGCCGGGCGGCCTACGCTGAGCCGGTCGGCCGCGAACCCAGGAGGAGCCATGACCCGGTACGTCGCCCTGCTGCGCGGGGTCAATGTCGGCACCACCCGGCTGGCGATGGCCGACCTGCGCCGGATCGTCACCGACCTCGGGCACGAGGACGCCAAGACGTACCTGCAGAGCGGCAACGTGGCCTTCGGCAGCACGGTGCGCGACGCGGAGAAGGTGGCCGCCGGGATCGCGCGGGCGCTCACCGACGAGCTGGCGTTGACGGTGCCGGTGCTGGTGCGCAGCGGTCGGGAGTTGGCGGCGATCGCCGGCGGCAACCCGTACGCCGATCGGGAGGACGACCCGACGCGACTGCTGGTGGCCTTCCTCGCCACCGCACCGAAGAAGTCCACTGTGGATGCGCTCGCCGTGCCCGGTGGTGAGAACGTGTCGTTCACGGTGACCGGCCGGGAGGTGTTCCTGCACTACGTCGACGGCGGTTACGGGCGGTCGAAGTTCACGAACGCGTACCTGGAGAAGAAGCTCGGCGTGGTGGCCACCACCCGCAACTGGAAGTCGGTGCGGGCCCTGGCGGAGATGACCGCCCCCTGACCGGGGGTGGGGGCCGCTGCTCGGCGACCCCCACCGACGCCGCTCAGAAGTGGTACGCGGTCTCGTACTCGGGCACCAGCACCCGGCTGCGCGGCGAGATCCGGCGCACCGCCGCGATCATCTCGTTCAACCGGGTGCGGTCGGTCGGGGCGACCGGCGGCGGGTTCTGCAACGCCGTCTCGAAGTTGTCGTAGTGCACCGGCACCACGACCTTCGGGTAGTCGAGGCCGGCCAGCAGCCGGGGCAGGTAGTCGCCGGTGGTGGTGGCGTTCTGCATGGCCACCATCGCCACGTCGGGTGCGAGGCCGGTGAGATTCCGCTCGGCGACGTCGCTGGCCCCGGTGAAGTAGACCGACGGGCCGCCGTCGACCCGCAGCAGGTAGCCGAGCGTGTCGCCCTCCGGCAGGTCCGCGATGGTGGCCGGCTGCGGCGGCGGGGTCACCCGCACCCCGGGAAAGGCCACCGAATACGACGGGTTGCGGCTGTGCAGCGAGCCGACCACCTCGACACTGTGGTCGCCGAAGTCCAGCACCTCCCCACCCTTCACGGCGCTGAGCTGCGTCGACGGCACCTCGTAGGCCAACCCCAGGTGGTACGCGGTGAGCGTGCCGAACACCCGCGCGCCGGTGCGCTTGGCGATGTACGGCACGTCCATGAAGTGGTCCCAGTGGGTGTGCGTGACCAGCACCGTCATGGCCCGGTCGACGCGCGGATCGATCATGTCGGTGCGCACTGTCAACGGGGTCTCCGTCTTGAAGGCGCCGGTGAACAGCCCGGTGTCGATCCGGCTGAGGAACGGGTCGACGAGGACGGTGCGGTCGCCGATGTCGACGCGCCAGCCGGCCGTACCCCACCAGCGGAAGCTGACCGCGCCCTTGCGGCGGGCGGTCGGCGCGGCTGCGGCGGTCGGCGTGGGCGCGGCGTGGGCCGGGGTGGCGACGCCGGCGGCGAGGCCACCGGCGGAGACCAGGGCTGTGGTGGCGGCGGCGTCGCGCAGGAAGCGTCGGCGGTCGAGACTGGGCATGCGGATCTACTCCCCGTGGTCGGGCGATGTGTCGACCACGAGCCAACCAGCGCCACCGGGCCGCGGTCCAAGATCGAAGGCCGCCGGCTCCGATACGTCAGTGGATATCGGTGCTGGTCAGCGGGGGTGCGGCGGCGCTCGGACGGGCGCGAAATCAGTAGCCGCGCAGCGCCTCGACGGCCGTCCGGGCGGCCTCCCCCATCGCCAGGTCCACGTCGATGCGACGCGGGGTCAACTGTTCGGCGCGGGCGAAGACGGCGATCGCGTACCGGCCGCCGTCGGGGTATTCGGCGACCCCTGCCTCCAGGTGGAACCCGGGCAGGGTGCCGGTCTTTCCGGACACCCGGATTCCCGGCGGAAAACCGGCCGCCAGCCGGGTCCAGAAGATCTGCCGGGCCATCCAGGTGCGGACCATCGCGCAGGCCGCGGCCGGCCCGGCCTCGTCCCGCCAGATCAGCGTGAGGAGCCGGGTGATCTCCCGGGCGGTGCTGGACGTGGTGTGCGCGGGGTCGAAGACCCGCATGGCCCGGACCCGGTCCACCGGCAGCGTGGGGAAGATCCGGGCGAACTCCGCCTCGGTCCGGGCGCCCACGTCGGCGAGCATCATCTCGACCAGCTCTCGAGGACCACCGAGCACACGGGTACGGGTCAGACCCAGTTCGACGGCGAGCATCGGCAACAGGTCCGGGCCGACCCGGCGCAGCAGCAGGTCGGCGGCCGTGTTGTCGGTGACCGACATGGCGAAGTACGCGAGGTCGCGCAGCGACACCTCGACGTCGTCGGTGCAGCCGGCTAGACCCCACCCACCGAGGCGGTCGGCGGCGGTGACCACTACCCGCTCGGTCGGATCCAGCTGACCGGCCTCGACCTGCCGGGCGAACTCCAGCACCAGCAGGATCTTGAAGATCGAGGCGATCACCACCTGCTCGTCGGCCCGCACCCCGACCTCGCGAAGGCCGCCGCCGGCCGGGTCGCCACCGTCGACGGCGCTCAGGTCGACGGCGTCCAGGTCCACGACGTGCAGGCTGGCCGTCACCCCGACGGCGGCGAAGATGGCCTCGATGCGTTCCTCCACGTCCACGACAGCACGGTATCCAGCGGCGGCGTGGCGGCGCTGGCGTAGGGTCCCGGCCGTGGATCTGCTCCGGCACCTGCGGCACTTCGTGGTGGTCGCGCACGAACTGCACTTCGGGCGGGCCGCGGAGCTGCTCGGGATGGCCCAGCCGCCGCTGAGCCAGTCGATCCAGCGGCTGGAACGGGAGCTGACTGTCGAGCTGTTCGACAGGTCCCGCCGCCAGGTACGCCTCACCACCGCCGGTGAGCTACTGCTCGGCGAGGCGGAGGAGCTACTCGCCGGCGAGGGTCGACTCCGCAGCCTGATGGGGCAGATCCGCGCCGGTGAGCTGGGCGTACTCCGGGCCGGGGTGCCACCGGAGACGCCCGCCGTGACGCTGCGCTCGCTGCTGGACGGGCTCACCACCCGGGCGCCCGGCCTGGACGTGGAACTGCACGAGCTGACCACTGCCGAGCAGGTGCGGATGCTCGCCGAGCGGACCCTGGACGTGGGGCTCGTGCATCACCCGGTGGCGGCGGAGGGGTTGCGTTTCGGCGCCCCTGTCGACGTACCCCTGGGGGTGCTGCTGCCGCGCACCTCGCCGCTGGCCCGCGGCCGTGCGGTGACGCTCGCGTCGCTCTCCGACCTGGATCTGGTGGCCGCGCCCCGCGCCACCGCCCCCGGCTGGCACGACCACCTGCTGGCGGTGTGCCGACAACACGGTTGGCGCCCGGCCCGGGTGCGCCCGGCCCGCAACCCGGAGTTCCTCTTCGGGCTGGTGCTGTCCGGAGGCGGGGTGGCCGTGGAACCGGCGGCGGTGGCCCGCCGGGAACCCCGGATGGCCTGGCGGCCGATCACCGACGCGCCGCTGGCCAAGCGCACCTCGGCGGCCTGGCCGGACCGGTCGGCACACCCGGCGGCCGCGATGTTCGGCCAACTCGCCGCGGAGGTGCTGGCCGATGCCGAGCCCACCGCGCCCGCGCCGCCCGCGACGTCGGTGCCGGCGGAACGGCCGTGGCCGGTGCTGTTCGACACGACCGGGTGAACAGATCCGTCGTTGCGCTCGTCACCCCCGGTTGGGCGGTGAATCGTCCACCCACCCGGGTATGGATGACAGGTAACGAAGACGCGAAGGAGCCGCAGTGGCAATCACGATTCCCGACATCAGCCTGAACGACGGCACCACCATTCCGCAGCTCGGCTTCGGGGTGTTCCAGATCGAGCCGAAGGACACCGTCGCGGCGGTGACCACCGCGTTCGAGGCGGGCTACCGGCACATCGACACCGCCCAGATGTACGGCAACGAGGCCGAGGTCGGCGAGGCGGTACGCGTGTCCGGCCTCGACCGGGGCTCGGTCTACGTGACCAGCAAGCTGAGCAACGCCTTCCACCGCCCGGACGACGCCCGCAGGGCATTCGACTCCACGCTCGCGGCGCTGAAGATGGACCACATCGACCTGTTCCTGATCCACTGGCCGCTGCCGACCCTGTACGACGGCGACTACGTCTCGACCTGGAAGGTGCTGGAGGAGCTTCAGCGCGACGGCCGGGCCCGCTCGATCGGCGTGTCGAACTTCCAGGTGTCGCACCTGGAGCGGCTGGCCGACGAGACGAGCGTCGTGCCGGTGGTCAACCAGGTCGAGGCGCACCCGTACTTCGGCAACGACGAGGTCCGCGCCTACGGCCGTGCGCACAACATCCTCACCGAGGCGTGGTCGCCCATCGCCCAGGGCAAGGTGCTCGGCGACCCGACGGTGGTCGACATCGCCGAGCAGCTCGACCGGACCCCGGCGCAGGTGGTGCTCCGCTGGCACGTGCAGCGCGGCGACATCATCTTCCCGAAGTCGACCACCCCGAAGCGGATCGAGGAGAACACCCGGATCTTCGACTTCGAGCTGGACGACGCGGCGATGGAGCGGATCACCTCGCTGGACAAGGGCGAGGCCGGCCGGCAGGGCGCGAACCCGGACACCTTCGCCTACCTGCCCAACTGACCTGGGCCGCCGGCCACCCGGCGGATGACGTCCCGAAGAGCGCTGTACCTCAGAGGTACAGCGCTCTTCCGCGAGGTCAGGAGCCGACGCGCTCGGCGAGCCGGCGGAACACCGCCTGAGTGGGCGAGCCGGGCTCGGGGACGTAGACGATCAGCCGCTGCTCGGTCTCCGGTACCAGCAGCACCCGGCACTCGAACTCCAACGACCCCAGGTGGGGATGCGGCACCCGCTTGATCACGGGACGGCGTTCCTCCACCTCGTGTTCCGCCCACAGTCGGGCAAACGAGGGCGAGGTGCCGAGCAGCTCGGTGACCAGCTCGCGGATCGCCGGGTCGCCCGGGTAGCGACCGTAGGCGGCCCGCAGGTCCGCCACCGTGCTGTGCACGAACCGGCGGGCGTCGGCATCGGTCCAGTGGCCCTCGGTCACCGAGTGCCGGAACGTCCAGCGGATCATGTTGCGCTCCGCGTCCGGCACGGCCGAGAGGTCGCCCATGAAGTACGTGGCCAGCCGGTTCCAGGCCAACACCTGGTACGCGGCGTCGACGAGGTACGCCGGAGTCTCGATCATCGCGTCGATCAGGTGCCGCACCCCGGGGGTCACCTCCCGGCTCGGCCCGCCGGCCGGAAGCGGATTCTCCCCGGCGATCCGGAACAGATACTCGCGCTCGTCCCGACTGAGCAGCAGCGCCCGGGCCATCGCGGCAAGCACCTGCCGCGACGGGTGCGGCCCGCGGCCCTGCTCCAGCCGGATGTAGTAGTCGATCGACATGCCGGCGAGCTGGGCGACCTCCTGCCGGCGCAGCCCGGGGGTACGTCGGCGTTCACCCTCGGGGAGCCCGACCTCGGCGGGGCGCAACCGGGCACGGCGGGTACGCAGGAACGCCGCCAGTTCGTCACGCCGCAGGCCGCTGCTCGTCATGCCCCCAGCATGCCTCTGTCCGGGCCGGCCAGGGTGGTACCGCCGGTCCCAGCCTCCGCCCGTCTCTCCCCGGGCGCGGCCAGCCCGGCGAGGCTCGACGGCATGACGAACATGACCGCCCTGATCACCGGGGCCAACAAGGGGATCGGCTTCGCCACCGCCCGGCAGCTCGGCGCCCTCGGGATGACAGTGCTGGTGGGTGCGCGGGACGCCGAGCGGGGCCGGGCGGCGGAGCGGGAGCTGCGCGACGGTGGCGCGGACGCGGTGTTCGTGCCGCTCGACATCACCGACGCCGAGTCGGTGACGGCCGCCGCGAAGCGGGTCGAGACGGAGTACGGCCGGCTGGACGTGCTGGTCAACAACGCCGGCATCATCCTCGCCGACGGCGCTCGTGGGTTGCCCAGCGAGACGACAGTGGCGACGCTGCGTCGGCTGTACGAGACGAACGTCTTCGGGGTGGTGACTGTGACGAACGCGCTGCTGCCGCTGCTGCGCCGGGCACCCGCCGCCCGGATCGTCAACGTATCGAGCGAGGTCGGCTCGATCGCGGTGATGACCGACCCCAACGGCGCCCTGTTCGAGCTGACCTCGGTGCCGTACCCGTCGTCGAAGGCGGCGCTGAACATGCTCACCGCGATGTACGCCAAGGAGCTGCGGGACACCCCGATCACTGTGAACGCTGCCAACCCGGGCTACTGCGCCACCGACCTGAACGGCAACAGCGGCTTCCGCACAGCCGAGCAGGGTGCCGAGGTGAGCGTGCACCTGGCGACCCTGCCCCTTGACGGGCCGAGCGGCCTGCTCTGGGGCTTCCAGATGGACGCCGGCGGCGGGTACGGCGTGCTGCCCTGGTGAGGCGGCACGATCGGCGCCGACCCGGCGACCCGGCGCGAGGTCGGCGTGCTCAGCCTCGGCGCTGACCAGCCGCCCCGCCGACCTCAGCTCCCGGTCGGTGGGGCGGTCAGGTCGAGCTGCCAGTCGTTGGCACGCATCATCTGCCCCGGCGGGTATTCGAAGCCGGTCTCGCCGAGCAGCGTGAAGCCGGCCTTGCGACACACCGCGTTCGAGGCCGGGTTGTCGACCGAGGGGTAGGCGTGGGCGTAGTGCCGGTCCCGTCGGGCGCGGGCGACGCCCAGCACCGCGCGCACCGCCGCCGTGGCCAGCCCTTTCCCCCGGTACGCGGGCAGCACCGCCCAGCCCAGCTCGTACACCTGTCGCTCGCGCCACTCGCGGGCCCAGTAGCCGACGCTGCCCGCCCGTGCCCCGTCGGGCAGCACCAGCGTGAACATGCACCCCTGCTCGGTGCCGGAGAAGTGCACGTACCTGTCGTGTCGGGCGAGCACCTTCTCGTCGGTCTCCGGGCCGCCGGTGTGCTTGCGGGTGTCCGGTGAGTTGAGCTGCCGCAGCAGGTCGAGGTCGTTCTCGTGCCACGGCTCAATGCGTACCTGTGCCATCCCGCCCCCCGTTCGTCGACCCCAGTCAAGCCGATCCCACCGACATTTCGCCCCGAACCGCGCCCGCTAGATCGGATCTAGCGGGTGCCTGTCGTCACCTCGCGCCTTCACTGTGGAAGGGGGGTGGCCATGACACAGTTGCGGATCGCCGTGATCGTCGGCAGCACCCGGGAGGGGCGGGTCGGCGACCGGCTCGCCCACTGGTTCGTCGAGCAGGCCGAGCGGCACGACGACCTGACGGTGACGGTCGTTGACCTGACCGAGTACGACTTCCCGGCCACCTACCCCGTCGAGCCGACCGCGTCCATCCGGGCGTTCGTCCGCGAGGTGGGCCGGGCGGACGCGTTCGTCGTGGTCACCCCCGAGTACAACCACAGTTTCCCGGCACCCTTGAAACAAGCCATCGACTACGCGTACGACGAGTGGCAGGCCAAACCGGTCGGCTTCGTGTCGTACGGCTGTCGGTCGACCGGCCTGCACGCTGTCGACCAGCTCCGTACCGTCTTCACCGCACTGCACGCGATGACGGTGCGCGACGTCGTCGGGATCGACCTGCTCGCCGGCGAGCCGACCGCCCAGAGCACCGACGAGCTGCGCCGCGACGTCGGCGTCCTGCTCGACCAGCTGCGCTGGTGGGGTCTGGCACTGCGCGAGGGCCGGGCGGCTCGACCCTACGTCTCCTGAACACGTCAAACACGAAAGGCAAGGATCATGAGTAGACGCACCACCGGTCTGGCCATCGAGGCCGAGGGGCTCACCCGCTCGTTCGGGGACACCCGGGCGCTGGCCGGCATCGACCTGCAGGTGCCCGCCGGCACCGTCTACGGCCTGCTCGGCCCGAACGGCGCGGGCAAGACCACAGCGGTCCGGGTGCTCGCCACGCTGCTGCGACCCGACGGCGGCTCGGCCCGGGTCTTCGGGCACGACGTGGTCACCGAGGCCGACAAGGTCCGGTCCCGGGTCAGCCTCACCGGCCAGTACGCCTCGGTCGACGAGGACCTGACCGGTACGGAGAACCTGGTGCTCCTGGCCCGCCTGCTCGGCCTGCGCAAGCCTGCCGCTCGGGAGCGCGCGGCGGCACTGCTGGCCGCGTTCGGTCTGACCGAGGCGAGCGACCGCCAGGTGAAGAAGTACTCGGGCGGGATGCGGCGACGCATCGACATCGCCGCCAGCATCCTGAACACCCCTGATCTGCTCTTCCTCGACGAGCCGACGACCGGTCTGGACCCGCGGAGCCGCAACCAGGTGTGGGAGATCATCCGGGCGGTGGTGTCGCACGGCACGACCGTGCTGCTGACCACCCAGTACCTCGACGAGGCCGACCAGCTCGCCGGGCGGATCGCGGTCGTCGACCACGGCCGGGTGATCGCGGAGGGCACCCCGGGTGAGTTGAAGTCGTCGATCGGCTCCGGCACCGTCCACCTGCGGCTGCGCGACCCGGGGCAGCGACCCGAGGCGGAACGGGTGCTCCGGGAGGCGCTCGACGTGCCTGTGCAACTCGCCGCCGACCCGGCGGCGTTGACCGCCCGTGTCGGTGAGGCCGGCACCGACCTCGACGCCAGCGCCCAGGCCGCTCGCGCGCTCAACGACCTGGCCCGCGCCGGCATCGTCGTCGACAACTTCTCCCTCGGCCAGCCGAGCCTGGACGAGGTCTTCCTGGCCCTGACCGACCACCCCGCCGTGCCGACCGACGAGCGCGACGACGAGCTGGAGGCAGCCCGATGAGCGACACCACGACCACCACTACCGAACGGGCGCCGTCCGTTTACGTTCCGTCCGCCGAGGCGCTGGCGACAGTGCTCGCGCCAGGTGCCCGACCGCCCCGGCCGAGCGCGCTGGGCGCGTCGCTCACCTTCGGCTGGCGGGCCATGCTGAAGATCAAGCACGTGCCGGAGCAGCTCTTCGACGTGACCGCGTTCCCGATCATCATGGTGCTGATGTTCACGTATCTGTTCGGTGGCGCCCTCGCCGGCAGCCCGCGCGACTACCTGCAGTTCTTCCTGCCCGGCATCATGGTGACAAGCGTCGTCATGATCACCATGTACACGGGCGTCGGGCTCAACACCGACATCGAGAAGGGCATCTTCGACAGGTTCCGGACGCTGCCCGTCTGGCGCCCGTCCGCCCTGGTCGGCATGATCTTCGGCGACGTGCTGCGCTACATCCTCGCCGCAGTGGTGATCCTGAGCCTCGGGCTGGTGCTCGGGTTCCGGCCCGAAGGCGGGGTGGTCGGGGTTGCCGCCGGGATCGGCCTGCTGGTGGTCTTCTCGTTCGCGTTCTCCTGGGTCTGGACGTTCTTCGGGCTGGTCCTGCGCAGCGAGAAGTCGGTGATGGGGGTCAGCATGATGGTGCTGTTCCCGCTGACGTTCCTCAGCAACGTCTTCGTCGAGCCGAGCACCATGCCCGGCTGGCTCCAGGCGTTCGTGAAGGTCAACCCGGTGACGCAGCTGGTAGCCGCGATCCGGGGCACGATGAGCGGCGAGTCGGACCCGTCGGCCACGATGTGGCTGCTGCTGTGGAGCGCCGGCTTCGTACTCGTCTTCGGCACCCTGACCATGCACAGGTACAACCGCCGCTAACCCCTTGCAACCCCTCGCTCCCGCGATCTTGCACTTTCTGTCCCGACAAGGGTGGCAAATCCACCTGAATCGACGACTGAAAGTGCAAGATCGCGGAGGGCTGGGGGTGGGGTTAAAGCCTCCAGGGCAGCGGTCCGGGCGGTAGGTAGCGGCAGGTGGTTCCGGTGGAGACGGAGTCGCGCAGGTGGCTCGCCAGTGCCGGGTGTCGGTCGTCGAGCTTGCGTAGCGTGTCGCGGATTCGCGCGGTCACCGTCTTGCGGGCCCGCTCGGCCTCGTCCCCCAGGCGGCGGCTCCGGCCGGCGAGGCCCGCCGCGGCACGCAACTCGTCGAGTAACGCACCCCGCTCGGCGTCCAGCTTGGACACCTTCCGGTCGTCATCGCGGGCGGCTGCCCGGTCGATCTCCTCGTCGAGACGGGCCAGGTGCCGCCGGTAACGGGCCTTCGCCTCGTCGTCGAGGACCGGGTCGGCCCCCATCCGGCGGGCGGCGACCAGCTCCGGCCCGGCCGCCGGGTCGAGCAGTTCGACCGCCGGCACGTCGGTCCCCGGGCGGCTGAGCAGCAGGTGCAGGTCGTGCAGGCCCTTGGCGTCGGGCAGGTGCACCACCACACCGTCGTACGCGAGCTGCCAGACCGGCCCGTCGCGCCGAAACTCGTACCCCTCGATCGCAGGCGCAATCGGCGCGGCCCGGCCGGGAGCAGCAACCCGGCCCGACCCGGCGGCCTGACCCGACCCGACAACCTGACCCCACCCGGCAACCCGGACCGGCTCGGCGGCCTGGTCTGGGCGGTCGGCGTCGGCGGCCGTCGGGGCGGCGAGGCGGTGGAGCACCTGCGTCATGCCGAGAGCGGTCGCCTCCTGGACGGTGGCGGCGCGCAGCGCGGTCGACGTCGCGGTGTCGCCCGGGTGGCCTCGGCCGACGAGGGCGTTGACGAGGCCGGTGCGGGCGAGCAGTGACCAGGGGCGGGAGCCCAACCGATCGGCGGAGTCCCGGGCGGCGCTGAAGCCGGCGATGGCGTCGTCCCAGCGTTCCTGGGCGGCGTCGATCAGCGCCAGCCAGTGGTCGACGGGCCCGCTGATGTCGCAGCCGAACAGCCCCACCGTCCACTCTCCACGGTGTGGGGCGAGCGCGGCCCGCGCGGCGTCGCAGCGCTGCGGGTCGGCGGACGCGGCGGCGGCCTGCGCGCGTAGCCGTAGCCAGAGTGGTGACACCGGGCGCGGGTACCGCGTGGCGGCGGCCTCGATGCCGGCGGTCAGCCGGACCGCCGTCTCGCCGTCGCCACGCTCGGCCGCGGTGATAGCCCGCAGCAGCTCCCGGTAGGGGTAGTCGATCGGGGCCAGCCCGTCCACGAGCGCGGCGGCCTCGGCGATCCGGCCCTGGAGCAGCAGCCGGGACCAGTGCAGGTGGTGGCCCATGAACCCGAACTCGGCGTGGTTCGGGTCGGCGTCGTCGCTGAGGACGGCGAACCGCTCGTCAGCCATGGCGAAGTCGCCCCGGAACGCCGCGATGATCCCGCTGTCGACGGCCGCGGCCATCCGGTGCCGGGCGAAGCCGCCATGCCGTTCGGCGTCGACGAAGGTGGTGAACTCCTCGGCGAAGCGCGGGTCGCCCAGCTCCAGCAGGGCCACCCAGCGCAGCGAGGTGGCCCACAGTTCGGTTTCCCGGTCGCCCGTCCGGCGGGCCACGTCCCGGATCTCGGCCGTGAGCGCGGCTCGGGTCGCGGCGGTGCCGAGCCCCCAGGTCGTGTCGTGGCGGGCCCAGAGGCTGAAGGTGAGCGCCTCGTCGTCCTGCCCTCGACGGGCGATCGTCTCGCTGGCGGTGATCAGGTCGGCGACCAGAGCGCCGATCGTCGAGGTGGCGTCCGGCTCGCCGATCAACCGGCGGTACGCCTCGCGCACCAACTCTGCCGCCTCGATCGACTGGGCGGTCTCCACCTGGCGGGAGCGGTTCACTGTGAGCGCGACACGGGCCAGCAGCACCGGGTCGTCGAGTGAACGGGCCAGCCGGGCGGCCTCGGCCAGCAGTCGCATGACCTCTTCCCGGCCGGCGTGGTGATAGTGCGCCTCGGCGAACTCGACGAGGATCCGTACTCGTTGTGCCCGGTCTTCGACGACCTCGAGGGCTCGGTGAAAGTGCACCGACGCCTCGTCGCCGGCCAACCGGGCGAACGCGTCCCGCCCGGCGGCGACCAGCAGCGTGGCCACCCGGGCCCGGTCGAGCGCGGGGCCGGCGAGGTAGGCGTGCCGGGCGAGGTCGGCCGGGATCAGCCGATCGGTGAGTTCCCGCAGGTCGTCGACCGCCCGGACCACCGCGCCGTGCCGGGCCCGCCGGTCGTCGTCGGTCAGCCCGTCGTAGAGCGTTTCGCGGACCAGATCGTGGGCGAAGGCGAAGCGGCCACCGCCCCGGGCCACCACCAGTCGGGCGGTCACCGCCCGGTCGAGCAGCCGGTCGACCTGCGCCGCTGGTGCGGCCACGCAGGCCGCGAGGACCTGACGGTGGAACTCGCGACCCAGTACGGCGGCGACGGTCAGCGCCTCGACCACGGCGGCGGGCAGTTGGGCCAGGCGACGGCGCACCGCTTCCCGTACGCCGGGTGCGATCGCGCCGACCGTGTCGTCGGCGTGCCACAGCCGCGCGGTCTGCTCGACGAAGAACGGGTTGCCGCCGGTGCGCCGGTGCACCTCGTCGACCAGGCCGGCCCCGGGCTCCCGGCCGGCGGTCCGGGCCATCAGCTTGGCCACCTCGTCGCGGGAGAAACCGGTGAGGGTGATCGTGGTGGCCTTCGCGACCATCGGCATCAGCAGCGGACGCAGCGGATGTTCGCCGGATTCGACCTCGGCGTCCCGGTAGGTGCCGACCAGCAGGAGCCGCTCGAACCAGGTGTGTTGCGCGGTGAAGCTCAGCAACCGTAGTGAGGCCGGGTCGGCCCAGTGCAGGTCGTCGAGGACGACCACGACCGGCCGGCGTTGGGAGACGGCGACCAGTGCGGCGGTCACCGCGTCGTACAGAGCGAACGCCTCCTGGTCGGCGGCGTCCGGGCCCGGGTCGACGCCGGCCCAGCTGACGAGGCGACCGGCCTGCTCGCCGCCGGTGCCGGACTGGCCCAGCAGGGCTGCGAGGGCCGGCTCCGCGGACTGCCGCGCCACTGCCCAGTCGTCGGCGGAGCGCCGCAGGCCGCGCAGCACCTGCACCCACGGCCAGTAGCCGGGGGCGCTGTCGGAATCCCAGCAGGCGGCGCCGAGCACCAGCGCGCCTCGCTGCCGGGCCTCCCGGGCTGCCGACGTGACGAGGGTCGTCTTGCCGATGCCCGGCTCGCCGGTGACCAGGACGAGACCGCCGTGGCTGCTGGTGGCGCGGTCCAACTCGGCGCGCAGCAGGCCCGCGGGGTGAGCCCGCCCGATGATGGCGTCGCCGAGCGCGTCCATGGTCCCCAGACGGTACTGGACCGGTCCGACGCTAAGCGTCGAGATTTGACAGTGTCATAGCTAGCGGTTATCTATTAGCGGTCGATTCGGGAGGTGCGCCGGGGTGCAGGACGTGGTGCTGGCCATGCTGGCCAAGGAGCCGGCGCACGGGTACGAGTTGCGCGGCCGGATGCGGAACGCGCTCGGCCCACTCGGCGAGGCGATGAACGCGGGGCAGGTCTACGTGACGCTGGCCAGGTTGGCGAAGGCCGGTCTGGTGACCTCGGAGCGGGCCGACGGCCTGCCGGACCGGCCCGACCGACGGGTCTACGCGTTGACCCCGGCCGGGCAGCAACGGGTCGCCGGCTGGCTGACCGAGGTGAGCTGGCCGAAGCCGGACCTCACCGAGTTTCACCTGAAACTGGTGGCGGCCGCGGCTGCCCGGTTGGCCGACCCGGTGGCGTTGGTGGACGCGCAGCGGCGTGAGGTGCTGCGCCGACTACGCGACGCGCAACGCGCGGCGTTGGAGCGGTCGGTGGATCCGGTTGCCGGGTTGCTGTTGGAGGGTGTCGTGTTGCGGTTGCGGGCTGATCTGGAGTGGCTGGAGGCGTGCGAGCGCATGTGGTCCGAGCGTGGTCGAGCGGGACGGAAGGCGGAGGCGTGACCGGGTCGATGGTCGTGCGGGCGCGCGGGTTGAGCAGGTGGTACGGCTGGGACAACGCGCTGGTCCGCGCGGTCGACGAGGTCGACCTGGACGTGCCCGCCGGCCAGACGTTGGCGATCATGGGGCCGAGTGGTTGCGGCAAGTCCACCCTGCTGCACCTGCTGGGCGGGCTGCAACGCCCCACCGAGGGCGAGGTGTGGCTGGCCGACCGTCGGATCGACACGATGAGCGAGCGCGCCCTCGCCCGGCTGCGGCGCGACACCATCGGTCTGGTCTTCCAGTCCTTCCATCTCATGGACGAACTCACCGCTGTGGAGAACGTCGAGATGGCCGCCCTGCTGGCCGGGTGGTCGCCGGGTCGCGCTCGGCGGCGTGCCCTGCACCTGCTCGACCAGGTCGGGCTGGCCGACCGCGCCACGCACCTGCCCTCGGCCCTATCCGGTGGCCAGCGCCAGCGCGTCGCCATCGCCCGCGCGTTGTGTAACGAGCCGCAGGTCGTGCTGGCCGACGAACCGACCGGCAATCTGGACAGCGCCGCCACCCTGGAGGTGCTGCGACTGTTCGAGGAGTTGCACACCACCGGGCAGACCCTCGTGGTGGTCACGCACGACGCCCGCATCGCGGCGGTCGCCGATCGGGTGATCTCCATGCGGGACGGCGCCTTCGCCGACGACAGCCTGCTCACCGACAGCGTCAACAGCGGGGTGCGCTGACGTGGCGGGCCGTCTGTTGCTCATCTGGCGACTGCTGATCCGGGGCCTACGTCGACACCGGACCGAGAACGTGCTGCTGCTGGTCGCCATCACCGCCGCGACAGCGACCCTGACCCTCGGCCTCACCCTCAACGAACTCGTCAGCCGGCCGTACGAGCGAACCCGAGCCGCCACCGCCGGCCCCGACCTCGTGGTGGAGCCGGGCGGCGCCGGCCCGCAGGCCCTGGACGCGCTCGCCCCGTTGACGACGATGCCCGGCGTGACCGCGCACAGCGGGCCGTTTCCGCTGGCCTTCCTCGCGCTGACCGCCCGCGACACCACCGTCCGGGTCGTCGCCGAGGGCCGTGACAGCGCGCCGGCCGCTGTGGACCGGCCCGCCGTGACCGACGGCACCTGGGTACGTCCCGGCGGCGTCGTGGTCGAACGCACCTTCGCCGACGCCCTCGCCATTCACGTCGGCGACACGGTCACCGTCGACGGCCACCCGTTGGACGTGACCGGGATCGCGATCACCGCCGCCAGACCGGCGTATCCGCGTCCCGGGTGGCACCTCCCGGGCAGCGTCCTGACCGAAGGCGCCGGCCTGGTCTGGGTCGACCGTGGCGACATCACTCCGCTCGCCGGTGAGCAACCACTGTCGTACACGGTGAACCTCAGGCTGACCCAGCCGGGGCGCGGCGTCGCCGCGATCGAACCGTCGCTCGGCGACATCGAGCACGATCCGAGATTTCGCGGTTGGCGCTTCAGCACCGAGCGGCAGATCGCCGAGGCCAACAGCAGGTTGAACGGCCCGGCACAGCAGGCTCTGCTGATCGGTAGTTGGCTGCTGACCGCCCTCGCGGTGACCGGCGTCGCCGGCATCGTCGCGGGCCGGGCCATCGGCCAGCGCCGTCGGGTGGGGCTGCTCAAAGCCGTCGGGGCAGGGCCAACCATGATCGCCATCAGCCACCTGGTCGAGTACCTGGTGATCGGGCTCGCCGCCGCCGGCACCGGTCTGGCCGCCGGTTGGCTCGCCGCGCCCGCGCTGTTCGACCCGGCTGCCGGGCTCATCGGCTCGGTCGGCGTCCACCCGCCGCCGCTTCGCATAGTTCTCGCGGCGACCGCGCTCGCCCTCGGCATCTCGGTCGCGGCGACCCTGGGGTCGGTGGTCCGCGCCGCCACTACCAGCACCATGCACGCGTTGGCAGACTCCGCGACGCCACCGCGGCGCCGCGGGTGGGCGATCTGGTTGTCGCGTCGGCTGCCCACCGCACTACTGATCGGGGTACGCATCAACGCGCGCCGGCCGCGCCGCGCGCGGCTCGTCACTGTGAACACCCTGATCGCCACGACTGCGATCGCCGTCGTGTTGATGGCGCTGGCGCAGGATCGCGACCCGTTGGATCTCGGCTACTCGGCGCTTCCCGACGCCCGCGACGAGCGCACCACCCAGGCGATGCTCCTCGTGGTCGGCGTGGTGTGCGTCCTGGCGCTGCTCAACACCGTGGTGAGCACCTGGACCGCGGTCCTCGACTCCCGGCATCCGCTGGCGGTCGCCCGTGCGCTCGGTGCGACACCCGGGCAGGCCGGGCTGGGTCTGGCGATGGCCCAGCTCCTTCCCGCGATACCGGGCGTCGCCGGTGGAGTCCTCGTCGGACTGGTCACTTACTTCGCCGGTGACGACAACCGGTACGCACCCGCCTCCTGGATGCTCGGAGCGGCGTGCGGCGTGCTGCTCGCCGTCGTCGCGCTCACCGCGGTCCCGGCCCTGGCCGCCGCACGCCGTCCGGTAGCCGAGACGCTCCAGTCCGCGGCGACCTGACCACTGCCGACGGCCGGTGCTCGCATGACATGAAGCTCCTTTGGAGCTGATGTCGTAAACGAGTCGGGCCCATCGCTCCCTATGCTTCCCTACTCGGGGTAACGTAGGGAGCGATGACGGAAGAAATGTACTCGGTTGAGCAGGTGGCCGACCGGCTCAACCTGCACGTGCGTACCGTGCGCGGCTACATCCGCTCGGGCCGGCTCCGGGCCGTGCGGATCGGCAAGCAGTACCGGATCGCCGCCAGCGACCTCGACGCCCTCACCGGGCAGGCCCCGGCCGCCACTCCCCTGAGGGGCCAGGCGGAGGTGTCGAGCATCGTGCAGATCGACGGCGTCGACCGGGCCGCCGCCGACCGGCTCGGCACGCTCGTGCTCACCAGCGCCAACACCGCCCACGACCAGGCCCACCCGCTGCGGGTGCAGACGGTGCACGACGAGGAACGCCAGCGCATGAAGATCATCATCCTGGGCGACCCGGCCGCCACCGCCGAACTGCTGCACCTGCTCGACGCCGTCCTCAACGCCGACAACGGCCTGCTCAACCGGGAGGTTCGCGATGTCTGACCAGATCCAGGAACGCGCCGGAGTGCCGGTGCTGGTCTGCGATCCGGCAGGGCCGCCGGTGGCCACCGAGCAGGACGCGCTGGACCTGATCGGCGCGGCGTTCCTCGGCGCCCAGGTGGTCGCCGTGCCGGCCAACCGGCTCGACGAACGCTTCTTCTCGTTGGGCACCCGCTTCGCGGGCGACGTGATGCAGAAGTTCGTCAACTACCGGGTGCGACTGGCCGTCGTCGGCGACATCTCGGCGCAGCTCGCGGAGAGTTCCGCCTTGCGCGCACTGGTGCACGAGTCGAACCAGGGCGGGCAGATCTGGTTCGTCCCCGATCTCGACGCGCTGGACAACCGTCTACGCGCCGCCCGATAGCCACCTCACCGTTCGGGCACAACAGCCATCTCCACCGCGTCCGGCTCCACTCCCCTGATCCGAGCCTGCTCGGCCGCCCACCGCAGGTAGGCCAGCCACTCCTCGGACGACCACCCGTTGCTGCGGCCGACACCCGCCTCGGCGGGAAGCAGACCGGCCACGACACGGTCGAGGATCAGGGGCTGCACGCCGCCCACCCCGCGCCGGTAGCCGACGAAGTAGAGGACCTTCGTGAACAGGCCCGGCCCCAACCAGGGCAGACGAGCGTGATCGGGTTCGCGGAAGCGGCGGTACGCCGTTGACAACGCCTCCTCGTCGGGCGCCGGTGTGGACACCTCTTCCAGCGCGTACGCCAGGCGTTTGCCGAACGGATCGGCGTCGAGCGACCTGGCGGCGCGCCACGGGCCGTACCCGATGGGTCCGTAAGCCCAGACCAGCACGGCGGTCAGTAGTTGTCGTGTGCTCGCGGACCCGGCCCGGTACGCGTCGGCCACCGTGAAGACGTCGCGCCGCCAGAGCTCACCGTTCGCTGGCAGGGAGTCGGGCCACGCGTCGGGCGGCAGCCCCGCCCGCCATCGGTCGACGTTCACGGTGACCGGGGCCCGCTCGCCCGGTAACACCACACCTTCGGTCGTCTGCATGGTCGCCTCCCACAGATCGCGCGCTCGCGGAACTCCGTGGTTCGGACGCTATGGCCGGCCGCTGCTACCTGCCGCCCGCCGACAGCAAATCGCGGTATCGACCGCAGGGGCGCCTGCCTTCCGGGCGGCCGTCATCCGGCGGGGTCGTGAACGTCGGACGGTTGACCTACGGTGCTCCCGTGCATCCCCGAAACGTGAAAATCATCGATCAGGTCCGCACCGAGGCGCTGCGCCGCGACATCCCCGCCGCCGACGTGGAGCGCTGGCTGGAACTCGCCCGCCCGTCTGCCCTCCTGACACAGGGGGGTGACGGGCCGGTCGTGGGCGCCATCCGTGGGCCCGTGATGCTTCCGGCCGACGCCAAGGACCCGACGTTCCCCCTGATCGCCACCATCGACTGCGCTGCCCTCCCGGCAGACGTGACCGACCTTCCGCTACCGGCCGACGGCCAACTGCTGCTGTTCGGTTGGCCCGAAGAGCACGGTTGCGGCCAGGTGATGTACGTGCCGGCGGGCGTGGCCGTCGAGGAGCGAGAACGGTATCCGCCGGGCTTCTCTCCGGACGACGAGGAGTGCGCCGAGGTCTACGGGGAAATCCCGCCGGGCGACCTGCACCTCACTGTCGACATCTCTCTGCCCTACGTCAAGACGATCCCGGGGCCCCCGTGGTCTCCGCCGCTGCCGGGAGATCCCCCGTTCGAAGAGCTGACCAAGGTGTGGCAGGACGTTCTGGACAAGGTGCCGGACGGCGCCTTCTCTTTTGGAGGCTGGACGACGCCGCTGCTGGTGGGCGGCTATGGCACCGACTGCAACGGCTTCAACCCCGCGTGGTTGGGCGCCAACCCCTCGGGCCGGTCCGGCCACGACGAGTCGGACCATGGTGACTGGGTTGTGCTGGCCGAGTTCCACGGCGGCAGACAAGGCGGCGCATCCATCCACTGGGTGATACAGCGTGCCGACCTGAAGGAGCGACGCTTCGACCAGGCCAGCGTCCTCGTCTACTGGAATCCGTGACTCCGCTCGCTCCCGTGAGCTGATGGGGGCTCAGGACTAGCCGCACAGTGACCGGCTACGCGCGATCCATGGGTAGCCACAAGCAGAACAAACACGACAATGGCGGCGAATCGGCGCGAGGCCGGCGGCATCCGGGCAGCGGCGCCCGGGGCCGTCAGGGCTCGCCCGTGGAGCACTCGCCCGACCAACGGCACCGCCGTACCGCGACCGGCCCGGCCGGCACCGAACGCGACCTGGGTCGGGCCAAGGTCTCGGGCGACGGGCGGATCCAGCGCCAAGGCGGCTCCTGAGCCGAGAACTCAGCCGGTGCAGCGGCTCGCACGTTCGCAGGGCTGCTGCACCGGCTGAGAGGTTTCTACGGCAAGGCGCAGATGGCGTACGCCGTGTCGGACCAGTTCCCGGCGAACGCGTCCTCCTCGTACGCGCCGGACGCGGCGGAGGTCGGGGCGGTCGCGGGGCCGCCGTTGGGGCGGAAGTCGTCGACGATGCCCTCGCCGGTCACCCCGTTCAGCTCGTAGCCGGCACCGGTCAGCACCTTCCCGACCGGGCACGTGGCAGTGACGCTGCGGAAGTCGAGGGAGTTGCTGGCCCCCAGGGCCGAGGTGCGCACCATGCCCGCGAGCGGGTTGGCGCAGATGGCGTACGCGGTGGCGGACCAGTTCAGGGCCGTGGCGTCCGACTCGTACGCGCCGACGGTGACAGCCGTCGGCGCCGTGGCGACGCCGCCGTTGGGGCGGAAGTCGTCGACGACACCTTCACCGGTGAGGCCGTTCAGCTCGTAGCCGGTGCCGGTCAGCACCTTCCCCACCGGGCAGGTCGCCGTGACGCTGCGGAAGTCGGTCGAGTTGCTGACGCTGGCCGTGGAGACCCGGACCAGGCCGGCCAGCGGGTTGGCGCAGATCGCGTACGCCGTCACCGACCAGTTCCCCGCGAACGCCTCGGTCTCGTAGGCGCCGACGGTGACCGCTGTCGGTGCCGTGGCGACGCCGCCGTTGGGGCGCAGGTCGTCGACGATGCCTTCACCGGTGACGCCGTTGAGTTCGTAGCCGGTGCCGGTGAGCACCTTCCCGGCCGGGCAGGTCGCCGTGACGCTGTGGTAGTCGGTCGAGTTGCTGACGCTGGTCGCGGCGACCCGCACCAGACCGGGGACCGCGGCGGACGCCGGGCTCGCCGGGACGAGCACCGCTCCGGTCGCGACAAGACCGAGCACGAGTACGGACGCTCGGGCACCGAGCCGCCGGCTTTTGTTCTGAGTACGCATGTATTTCTCCCGTCTGAGGCCGGACGGGGCGGCAGGTGCGACGCCGACGTCGAGGCCGTTCGTGATGACGGGTTCACGCTAGGTAGCCGCGTGACCAGGCATTATCTCCAAGCCGACTACGTCGCGTAGCGGACTGGATTCGTCGTCGGGGCCACTGGACTGACGGACGATGCTCAGGCATCGATGTTTGTGCATACCATTCGCCTATGCCTGCTCGCCGTGTCGCCGCCACCGTCGCCCTCGCCGCGCTGGCGAGCCTGCTCGCCGTCAACGCCGCCCGCGCCGACGGGCCGGCGATCAGCACCCCGGGCACCCCCACTGTGGTGGCCAACGAACCACATCAGCTCACTCTCAGCTGGGCGCCCTCCGCCTGGGTCGAGCCCGGCGCGGAGCAGCCGATCAACTACGAGGTGCAGGTGCCGCTGGGCCCGAACACGTACCGCTTCCTGGGCTCCACCACCGATACCACGATCACGCTGACCGACCTCGCGCCCGGCACGACGTACCGGATCGCGGTTGCCGCCCGCGCGCTCGGCGGCTACTCCGACACCTCGCCCACCACCACAGTGCGCACCGCGTCCGGCCGCGCGACGGTCAGCTACCTCAATCTGGACTGGTCCCCCACGAACAACCAGATCCAGCACCTCCTGAAGGTGACAAACACCGGCACCGGGCCGCTCGACTTGAGCACGGTGCGGGTGCGCTACCACCTGCGCTTCGAGGGCGCGAACACCTCGCTGGTGCCGAACTGCGACTGGGCCGCGCTGGGTTGTGACCGGATCCAGCAGGCCGTGCAGTTCTTCGTCCCGCCGGGCGGGTCGCCCGGCGCGATGACGACGCCAGCGCCGCCGGGTTACCCGATCCCGGGAACGCCGGTTCCCGGCTGGGTGGAGCTGACCTTCACCGACGGCACGCTCGCGCCGGGTCAGTCGACCGGACCGATTCAGCTACGGCATCACCGGCGCAGCTGGAGCGACATCGACGAACGCGACGACCCGAGCTGGGCCGCCGCCACCGGCAAGTGGACCGAGAACGACCGGATCACGCTGGACGTCGACGAGGTACGCGAATTCGGCGACACCTACTCCTGACCACTGCCGACCAGGCGCCGGCGACCGGCGTGCCCCAGGTCCGGCCGGCCTTGTCCCGACGAACGTGATGCCTGTGGGTCATCATGATGACTCACAGGCATCACGCTTCAAGGGGAACTACTCCCGGCCGTCCTGCGCCCTGGGTCTGGCTCGTGGCCTTCTACGACGTCATGGAACCCATGCCACGCGCGTCGGTGCCGAAGCAGCGCCTCCGGGTCTGGCAGGTCTTCCGCCCTCTCCGGTAGGCGCATTCGCTGGCCGTGGTAGCTGGAGTAGTGCGCGATGCCCGCCACCACATGCAAGACGTACGACTCGTCAATCCAGATCAACCCTCGGTCGAGCAGGTTGTGCAGGTCCGCGCGGAGCAGGAGGCCGTTGTTGACCTGGTTGGTGCCCGGCCCGTCGTACGGGTCGATGTGTGCAGCCTGGAGCGCGGCCTCGGTATCACAGCCGGTGATCGCGCAGCGGTTGCCATACGCCTTCATGAGTCGCCGGCGGAAGTCCGCCTGCCCCTGCCGCGCGGTGACCTCGGCCAGTCTCCTGCGCCGTCCCTCGGACGCGGCCTCCGGCTCAATCGCCCTGCTGTCGTCCGGGAAGTTCGCCAGGTTGTCGACCTTCAACACCTGCTCGGCGAGTTGGTCGTTGTGTCCTGCGGCATGCAGCGTTCGGACTTTCAGCAGCGGCTCAGTGAGATCACGCACGGCCGCGGCGAAGCGGTCATCGCGGAAAGCGGTCATCAGGTGGTGGTGCCAGCCGTCGACCCGGGCCTGGTCCGGCCCCGGATCCGCGTAATCGGAGTGGTGGATGGTCAGATCGGGGAAGGCGTCAGTGAACGCCTGGAACGTCGGCCAGTGCTGACGCAGGGCAGACCATCTGACAATGACAAAGCCGGTGATCAGCGAGTGTTTGTTCGGCTCGGCGGGCTCGGCCAGAACGAAGGTCTCCATCCGCTTCATGCTGACTGCGGCGAACCTTCCCGCGAACGTCGCCGGCATGCAGGACAGCGCCCAGTATTCCCGCTCCTTGTCAGCGGCATCAGGCACGGCGACGCGCAAGTACGCGCGGACCGCGTCGAGCACCCCGCCGTAGTATCGGCTGGACTTCAGTCGATCGAACTGGCGCTGCTTTGCGGAGACCTCGGTCAGCCCCGACTCCTTCGGCACATGCCTGTTGAATCGAGGCCCAAGGGCCGCGACCAGTGCCTCCTTCACTCCCTGCGCATCGTCGGTCCTGAGCCAGCGGAGGTCGCAGTGACCCAACCAGTCGGCGATGTCAGCAGCAGCCGCCGGGGCACCGCGCTGGTCTAGCAGCCGGCCGACCTGGTCGTGCAGGACCGATGAGCCACGGTTGCCGGTCAGGTGCTGGCGGAGACGCCGACCTAGATCCCTGGTCGAACCGACGTAAACGACCACGCCGTTCTCGCCAACCACGTGCACGCCGGACGTTCGGGGAGCGTCGCCGGCGGCGTCGCGTGTGTAGGGACGCGCAGGACTGAATCCGGACAGCGGATCGCCGGAGGGAGTGTCGGGCACGCCCAGACGCTACTGACCTGAATCATTTTTCGCGGTCCCACGAAGCTGTCATCGTGCTCTTGGGACTGGCAGGTCTTCGACGTGGCCCCACTTGAGTTCGGTGCCACCAAGCAGAGCCGCCTCACCCCACGAGACCCGGAGCAGGCCTTCGTCGGAGTTGCACGCGAACCCGACGAGCAGCACCCTCGGCTCGTCGGTCAACTGCTCCACGGCCTCCCGAAGAGCTGAGCGGTCGCGGGCTTCCTCCGGCGTGAGCGGCATCAACGGCAGAGTGACCTCCTCATGGCCCGGCTCAGGCCCAAAGAGGATCAACAGGTCTCGGATCAGCCGGTTGAGGTCACGCCCGGGGCGGGCGTCGCGCATGTCCAGGTCGCTCCGGGTCGTGTATCGCCAGGGCAACAGAAGATGCCCCCTGCAAATGGTGACCCGCACCTGGGCGCCCGGTGGGTGCACGTCAGCCACGTCGGGGAGGTCACGTAGGTACTCGTGCAACACCTCGTACTGCTGCTTCCATCGGACAGGGCCGAAGGCGTGATCGGTGTCCAACTCCGAGGCCTCGCGAGCATCCTGGGCGAGCTCGACCGCACGGCGCAGCGCCGCCGGGACAAGAGTGCGGAGATTGGTTGCCAGCGGCAGCCCAAACTTCTCGATCGACCACCGGGACGGACCGTCAACAACCTCCACGCCGCTTACCCCCCGCACTGAGACGAACACGCTCAGGCGTTCAAGCCTCTCATGGTGATCGATCAATGAGAAGGCGCGTCCGTCAGTGGGTGAAGCCGTTGGGCAGGTGGATGCGGGCGGCGGGGATGCCGGTGGCGCGCAGCAGTGGCCGCGCGCCGGCCAGCATCGCGGGTGGGCCGCAGAGGTAGATGTCCTGGCCGGGCTGGTGATGGTCGAGGGCGATGGTCAGGGCGTCGCCCTGCTCGGCCGGCTCCGCGCAGGGGTCGTCGGAGAGGGCCGGCACGATGGTCAGCCAGTCGTGGGCGCACTGCAGCTTGTCGAGGGAGATCGAGTCGTACAGGTCGGTGAAGGTGCGGGCGCCGACGATCAGCGTTACCCGCCGGCCGTCCGGCGCGGCGGCGACCTGTTCGACCAGGGCGCGCAGCGGCGCCAGGCCGGTGCCACCGGCGACGAGCAGCAGATTATTCGTGCTCACCGGGTCGAGGCTCAGGCCGCTGTCGGCGGGTGGGCCGAGCCAGAGCAGTTCGCCGGGGCGTACCTCATGGACCAGGCGGTGGGAGACGGTGCCGGCGGGTACGGCGTGGACGTGCAGCTCGACGGTGCCGTCCGCGCGTGGGGCGTTGGCTGGCGAGAGCCAGCGCCAGTGGCCGGGCAGGCGTGGCGTGCAGACCGGCACGGCCTGACCTGGCTGGAAGGGCAGTCGCCGCCAGGGACGTACCGTCAGGATGGCGATGTCGGGCGACGGCCGGTCATGGCCGATGACCTGGACGTGCCACCAGGCAGGGCCGTTGTCGGCCTGCGCGGCGACGCGGCGGATGGCGTGCGTGGCGCGGCACAGGGCGCGCGCGGCGGCCGTGGTGAGCTGCGGCGTCCACAGTGGCTGCGCGTGGCGGGCCACCGTGACGAGTAGCGCGTCGCCGATGCTGGTGGCGTGTGGGAGCAGGTCGAAATGACGGTACGCGCGGCCGAGCACCTGGAGCAGCGCCGCCCGGCTCGCCGGGGCGTCGCCGCCGACCAGGAGGCGGCCCAGCGCGGTGAAGAACAGCGGCGCGTCGCGGTGTGAGAGCAACCCGGTTCGGCGGTCTTCGACTGTGCACCAGAAGTCGCCGGCGGCCGGCGCGTCGACCGACTCCCAGGCGGCGGCAAGGCTCACGCGGGCCGGGTGGTCGTCGTCGAACACGGTGGGCATGCCGGCTCCAAGTCGTTGATTCATGGGCTGGCACCGGGGCGGGCGGGAGGAGCTGCGCCGTTGAGGGCCGGCGCAGTTCCGGGACAAGGCACCCGCCCCGGGCCATGCGTTGACTGTGGCGGCTGACCAGGTACAACGGCATGTCACGGTGATCATTGGCGGCATGCGCGATCGGTATGCGGTCGACGTCGCGGCTGTCGAATCGGGCAGACTGCGGGCATGACGGAACGCCCGGTGCTGTATCTGGTCGTCTGTGCCGCGGGCCCGGCGGAACACATCGACGAGCTGGTCGACCTCCTGATCGCCGACGGGTGGCGGGTGTGCATGATCGTCAGCCCGACCGCGGCGCCGTGGCTCGACCGGGCGGCGTTGCAAGACAAGACCGGCTATCTCGTACGCGTGGAGTGGCGGATGCCCGGCGACCCGGAGCCCCACCCGCCAGCTGATGTGGTGGTGGCCGCGCCGGTCACGTTCAACACGGTGACGAAGTGGGCGCTGGGCATCAACGACACGCTGGCGCTCGGCGTCCTGAACGAGTCACTGGGAGCGGGGTTGCCGATCATCGCGTTTCCGCATGTCAAGGATGAGCTGGCTGCCCATCCGGCGTACGGCGGTCACCTGGCGGTGCTGCGCGCTGCCGGCGTGGTCGTGGCGGACGGGAAGCCGCTGAACTCGATGAACGGGCCGGGGCGTTGGGGCGTGGTCATCGACGGGGTGCGCTCGGCTCGGCGGTCTTGAGGGTGGTCCCCGTCGGCGCTGTTGGGCCGCCGGACCGATGCGCGCGTTTTCGGTAGGCCGACCACCGCTGAGCCGCATCGAGGAGCGGGCCGTGGTGGGGTGCCGACGCGGCAAGCTGTTTGCGTTGCCAGAGCCGCGTCAGGGCGTCGACGAAGCCAGTCACCGACTGTTCGGGTGCGGAGGCGTACACGGGGATCTGCATGGCCCAAGCCTCGGCCGCAGCCGGCGTGTGACCAGCGCGAACGAGTCGAAGCAGGAGGAACGCAGCGTCGATCCAAGCCGCGCCACGAGCCGGGCTGGACCAGTCGACGAGTCGAAATCGCATCGCTGCCCCTGCTCTCCCCTCGGGCACCAGGAAGTTCCGGGGCGTCATGTCGGTATGCAGGAGAGCGTCGCCGTCGACCCACTTCGGATCGATGAGGGTGTGCCAACGGTCGGCGAAGGGGCGCACAGCTAACGGCGGGACAGGCGCGAGCTGGCCGCTCAGCTCGGTGAGCAGTGCCGCCAGCAGTGGCAGGTCGGGTGATCCGGGGGCCAGGTCGGGGTGCCTCCCCGCGACGTGCTCGAAGCCTAGGAGTAGCCAGCCGTCGCGCTCGACGGTCCAGAGCAGACGGGGTGCCGCTTCCGGCAGCCACGGGTTGACGCGAGCCTCGTTGCGATAGAGCCACGCGGCCGGGCTGCTCGACTCCCCGCCCTTGCAAAAGAGTCGACCGGTGGCGGTATCGAGGGTGACTGCCACCTCGCAGGAGGCCCCGGTAGGAATCGTCCTGGTCGAACGGATCGGGCCGGTGCGCCGCTCGACTTCGGCTCGTACCGGCTCGGGAAGCTCGTGCCAGTGGCGACGGCGTGGCATACGGCGGCCCTCCGAACGGCGAGCGGTCCCGGGCAGTCTATGCCCGGGACCGCTGGTCAGCCGCTCTATCCGGTTGGGCTGTCGGTGCATCCGGCGTGGCACTGGGTGCACTCGGCCGCACCCTCAATCGTCCAGACCGCGGCGTCGACGATGAAGCCGGCGGCTCGGATCGCGTCGATTGTCCGCGAGATCGGGGCGCCGAGCGGATGCGGGACGTCATCGTCGGGTGACGGCTCGGGCTCGTGGTGGATGAAGCGGCCGGCAATGCGGTGGCAGAACTCCGCGTAGTCGTGGGTGTGAAGGATGAACGTGTGCCAGCCGATGTCGACCAGGACGCTCGGACCGATCGGCTCGGCGGTAACGGCGCAGGTGCCGAGGAAGGCCAGCGCCTGGTCCAGGATCCTGGGCGGCAGGTCGGTGGCCAGGTCGGGATGGTCGTGGGCGATGCGGGCGGACAGCCGGGCGAAGAGTTCGTCGGAGACGAGTGCCCTCCCCGTGCTCCGTTGAGACGTGGTCAGCAGCATGGCGCTCCTTCCGGTGGCTTTCACCCACCGTGCGGCCCGGCGGCCTGACACCGGATGACGGCGCGAGCATCATCTATATGCGCGCTGCGTATACCGCTCCTCAACGCAGCGGGTTCAATGGATAGGCTCGATGAAGCTGGATGGACGGAGCCGCCGGTGACCCACTCGAACTGCCCCCGCTGCGGCGGACGGCTGGCCCGGGACAACGACAGCGGACGGTGTACGCCGTGCCAGGCTGCCGAACGGGACCGGTTGAGCGCGCCGCCGCCGGTGCCGGCGAGCTTCTGGGACCACGAGCCGGTGCGGCGGGCGCTCATCGAGCGGCATCTGGGGCGGGTGATTCGGGCGTACCGGTGCCATCCGTACCACGGGCGGGTCGCGTTGCCGCAGACCGTGGTGGCGGGATGGCTGGGGATCACGCAGGCGCAGTTGAGCCGGGTGGAGAACGGGCCGCCGCTCGTGTACCTAGACCGACTGGCGCACTGGGCGAAGCTCCTTCAGATGCCGGCTAGAAGCCTTTGGTTCCGCCTACCTGGGCAGCATTGCTGGACCGACGCAAGCCCGGTGGGTGACAAAACAATCAGCGCACTTGCCGACGATCAGGTGGTCGAGCGAGGCGATCAGGCAGCCGTGGCGGTTAACGTGGAGCAGGCAGCAAGCCAAGGGGGTGGCGTTACGGATCGCCGACGCTTCAACGTAATGGCCGCACTCGCCGGACTCGCTGCGGGCGGCCACACGTACCTGCTCCCCGGACCGACTGCTGAGTTGCCGGGAAACATTGGCATGGAGCAGGTACGGCTAGCGAGTTCCCTGGTTGACGATCTCCGGCGGGCTGATGCGGCAGCAGGCGCTGACCTGCTCTGCGACGTCGCCATGCAGGCGCATGTCAGGCTGTCGGCCTGGGCGGCAAAGGCAAGCTACAGCAGAGAGGTCGGCGACGCGCTCCAAAGCGCACTGGCTGATCTATCCATCGAGGCCGCCTGGCTCGCCATCGACGCCGATCGCCGGTCTGAGGCGAGGCCCTACCTTCATGAAGCGATCACTCGTGCCCGAATCGCGGACGACCCACAGGTGGAGGTCCGCGCCCTCACGCACCTGTCCCTGTTGATCCGCGAGAGTCAACCTGGCGAGTCGCTGCACTGCGCTGAAGCGGCCCTACGGATCTCTGCCGGATGGGCAACACCTCGACTCACCACGTTGCTGCACCTACGAAGGGCACCTGCCTACGCAGTTCTTGGGGATGCCGGTGGATTCAGTCGCGAGATGACGAAGGCCCGTCGAGAGTTGGACCGCGGCACTCACGAGGATGACCAGGGTTTCGTTCACTTCGTGAACGCCCAAGAGCTCAACGGGATCGAAGGGCTCTCCTACCTTGCCCTCGGCAGGTCCGAGCGCGCTGTTCGCTCATTGCGCGCGATCACTGTCAATCCCTCGCCTAGTCATCGACGGAACCAGGTCTACTACACGGTGCGTCTCTCCGAGGCGGCGTACCAGCAGGGCGACGTCAACGAGGCGGCACGTATCGCTCTAGACGTCCTGCCTACGGTAAACCAGATCAACTCGAAGCGGGTAAGTCAGCATCTTGCGCAGGTACGTAGGGATATGGCAGCGCCACGGCAAGCAACGACGACAACCCGCCAGTTCGTCGACGCATACGACCAGGCGGTGAGTGTGTGATCAAGGGTCTGCAACTAGACCATCACTGCGCTGACGAGGCCAAGGAGATCCTTGATCAGCTGGTGGACCTCTACCTGGAGGTCTACGCGGGCGGCGGCGATTTCTACAGCGAGGACCGCTACCGGCGTCAGCTCGAGCTGCATTTGCAGAGGGCTGGGTGGGAGTTAGTTACCGCGACGGTTCACGGGGCCTTGGTTGGCTACATCTATGGGTTCCCGCTACCTCCGCAGACGAGATGGTGGGAAGGCATCCACGAGCCGGTGCCGGCCGGGTTCACGGAGGAAGACGGAACGCGGACGTTTGCGCTCAGCGAACTGCTGGTATGCCCTGCTTGGCGCCGTCGGGGCATTGCGGCGGCGCTACACGACAAGCTGATCGAAGGCCGGGCTGAGCCGAGAACCACGCTTTTGGTGCGCCCTGACAACGCCGTTGCCCAAATGGCGTACAGCTCCTGGGGGTGGAGCAAGGTCACGAAGCTGCAGCCAAACTGGGACAGGGCGCCAACCTTCGATGTCTTGATTCGCGCCGCAGACGCCCACCCCGCGTCCGGCCAGCTAGCTAGCTAGCTGCGATGGCCGACACGACCAAAGCTGTTCTGAACCGGCAGACCAAGTTCGTAGATATGGCAGCGGTTCGGCCGATGCCTCTCGGGGTTGTCGCTTGACTTCGAACTCACGACTGCCGGGGTTCCTTCTGGTCCGAGGACTGCTCTAGCTGGAGTTCGCGCTTCCGCTGCTCATCCTTAAGCTCCTCGACGGCTTGAGCAAAGACCCGAAGAGCTTCCTCTTCAGTTTTTCCAGCATACTCCCGAATTCCCAGCTCTAGCGCCTTCTGATGTTTCTCCATAGCATCCGCCGTCTGCTGCTGATTGAACCCACGCTCTCTAAACTTGAAGAACCCAGTTACACCCGCCGCAACACTAACGACAGCACTCACTCCAGCCGCAACCCAGCGCACCCACTCAGCACTGGCCGCAGCAGCTCCGGCCGTAATGCTAGTCAAGCTTGTAGCGGCAACCGAACCGACGATGATTGCCCACTGCAGGAGATTGCTGTAACGTCGGCTAACTTTAGCCTTAGCCCTATATTGGTCGATGTCGTCTAGCGCGCCGATTCGATATACGCGAAGGGAGGCCCTTGTGTCAGATGCCGCCTCTGCAGCCAGGCGTAGGCGGTCTGACTGAAGCTGGACTAAATCGTATTTCTTTTCATCAACGTCAGGTTGACTCTGTAGCAGAAAGTACGCCGCAGCCACGGTCGAAACCATGGCCGCGACCGTTCCTATCACACTAAACGGACCCTTGTAACTCGTCCATATGCCTATAAACATGGCCCAGCCAAGGAAGCCAACGCAAAGGATGCTAGCAATTAGCCAAGCAATGCGAAGTCGCTGGAGAGTCTGCAGAGCACGGAGGCGTGTTTCACGAAGATCAAGCTCCTTGGCATTTTCCCGACGCTCGCCATCGTTGGACTTCAAAGAACTAGTCTGCATCTAATCCCCAAAATATTGCCCTGACGTCACCAAGAAAATCTCGTTCCAGGTGCAGCAGCCTCAGCTGACCCTCGCCAGCCAGTCGGCTCCGCCCTCCGAGCCACTCCGCGGCTCCCACATCCTGCCGGGACATTACCGGCAGAACCCTGACCGGCGGGACCCCGTGATTGTGGCCTAACGACGAAGGCTGGGCTATTGCTAGCCCAGCAGGCAACAGCACGAAGACTCATCGAGGCACCTGCCACCAACTCAGGGCCGAATATCTGCAGGTCATGGCCACAGGCAACAGGAGGCCCTTGGGGCGAGAGGCCGCTCGACATATATATGGCAGCAGCACGATCCGTTTCCACCTGTCGGAGACCCGACAGGTCGAGGGGGAACTCAGAGATGGTTCCTATCTAGATCCCGCTTTACTGCCCGCGCGGTGGCTAGTCGAACGTTGAGCTGTCCCGGGGTCCGCTGGACTTCCCGAAACGCGCCGACAGCACGCGCGCCGCACATCAATAGACGGCTACGGTGTTCGGATGACGGATCTTGAGCGGGGTGTTTACGAGCACCTGATCACTCGTGAGCTGGCCACGCGCCTCCAGCACGTCGATCCCGCCCTGATCCAGCACCACAAACTCGACCCCGCCGACGCGCACCACACCCTCGCTCGGCACATCGCCGCCCTGGCCGCCCGAGCCCTCCAGTCCGTCCCCAACGGCGACGACAAGCTCCACCACCAGGTCGCAATGGCGAACCAGATCGCCGAAGCCATCGCCACCCTCAGCCCAAGGGCGGCCACGGAGCAGGACCAGGTCACCGACGCCAAGCACCTGCTCCACGCCATCGCCGCCCCACCAACCCCACCGGCGCTGCCGGCCTTCCCGCAACGCCCCACCACTCCCCTCTCCACCGGCGCACTGCTGGTCAACGGCCGTCACCAGCCCCGCATCGGCCACGAGGTCAACCACGAGATGGCGTCGGCCGAGAGCGTCGATCTGCTCTGCGCGTTCATCAAGTGGTACGGCCTCCGCATCGTCGAGCCAGCCATCCGCGAGCTGATCGCCAGAGGCGGCAAGGTCCGCGTCATCACCACCACCTACCTCGGGGCGACCGATCAGCGAGCGCTAGACCGGCTCGCCGAGCTGGGCGCCGAGGTCAAGGTGTCGTACGAAACGAGGACCACGCGCCTGCACGCCAAGGCGTGGCTGTTCCGCCGCAACAACGGCACCACCACCGCGTACGTCGGCTCGTCGAACCTGTCGAAGACCGCGCTGGTGGACGGCGTCGAGTGGAACGTGCGCATCTCGAACATGGAGCAGCCGCACGTCATCGACACGTTCACGGCGACGTTCGAGGACTACTGGAACGATCCGGCGTTCGAGGCGTACGACGCGACCAGGGATTCCGAGCGCCTGCGGCATGCGTTGAGCGGGGAGCGCCGCGACGATGCACCGACCGCGATCTCGAACCTGGACGTGCGCCCGTACCCGTATCAGGCCGAGATCCTCGCCGACCTGGACGCCGAGCGACTGGTGCACGGTCGGTGGCGCAACCTGGTGGTGATGGCGACTGGCACCGGCAAGACCGTGGTCGCCGCCCTCGACTACCGCCGGCTGCACCGCAGCAAGAAGGCGGACTCGCTGCTGTTCGTTGCTCATCAGGAGCAGATCCTGCGGCAGAGCCTGTCGACGTTCCGGCAGGTCATGGGCGACGGCAGCTTCGGCGAGACACTGGTCGCGGGCGAGAAGCCGAACGGTTGGAAGCACGTCTTCGCCTCCATCCAGTCGCTGCACCGCCGGGAGGTCGACCCCGAGGCGTACGACATGGTGATCGTCGACGAGTTCCACCACGCGGAAGCGCCGACGTACACGCGGCTGTTGGAGCGTCTGCGTCCCCGCGTACTCCTGGGACTGACCGCGACCCCCGACCGGGCCGACGGCGGCGACGTGCGCCGGTGGTTCGACGGGCGTGCGGCCGTTGAGCTGCACCTGTGGGATGCGTTGGAGCGGCAGTTGTTGGCACCGTTCCAGTATTTCGGGCTACACGACGACGTGGACCTGTCGCACGTCGCCTGGAAGCGCGGCCAGGGCTACGACCCGACGCAGCTGAACACCATCTACACCGGCAACGATGCTCGGGCCCGGACGGTGCTGCGGGCGGTCCGTGACAAGGTGGACGTCGGGCGGATGCGGGCGCTTGGGTTCTGCGTGAGCATCGGGCACGCCGAGTTCATGGCCGCCTGGTTCAGTGAGCGCGGCGTACCGTCAGCGGCGGTGACCTCGCGGGCCGGCACCGATCGGGCAGGGCTGTTGCGGGACTTCAAGGCCGGCAAGCTGCGGGTGCTCTTCACGGTGGACCTGTTCAACGAGGGCGTCGACCTGCCGATGGTCGACACGATCCTGATGCTGCGACCCACCGAAAGCGCCACGATCTTCCTGCAACAGCTCGGCCGTGGCCTGCGCCTCGACGACGACAAGCCCTGCCTCACGGTGCTCGACTTCATCGGCGGGCAGCACGCCAACTTCCGGTTCGACCTGCGCTGGCGTGCCCTGACCGGGGTGAGCCGACGGGCAATCACCGAGGCGGTCCGCGACGACTTCCCGAGCCTGCCGAGCGGCTGCCACGTCGAGCTGGACCGGGTGGCGAAGGAGGTCGTACTCGCCAACCTGCGATCGGCGCTGCCCACCTCGAAAGCCGGCCTCGTGTCTGAGCTGCGGCAACTCGGCGACGTCAGCCTCGCGACGTTCCTCCGCGAGACGGGCCTGGAGATCGAGGACGTGTACCGATCCGCCAGCGTCGGCGGCTGGACCGGGCTGCGGCGGCTCGCCGGCACCGAGACGTCCGCACCCGGCCCGGATGACCGGGAGTTGGGCCGGGCCATCGGTCGCATGCTGCACACCGACGACATCGACCGGCTGGAGCTGCTGACCCGGGTCGCGGCCGGACCGTCCGCGCCAGGCCAGCAGGTGTACGCAGGCAGCAGCCGACTGCTGGACATGCTGCATTTCAGCCTCTGGGGGCCGAACGCCCCGCTCGCGATGCGCGACGAACGGCTGGCGCGGCTGTGGAAGGAACCGGCCCGCTGCGTCGAGCTGCGGCAGGTCGCCGAGGTGCTGCGGGACCGCATTCACCGGGTCACGCCGAGCGTCGCGCCGGGTGTGGTGCCGCTGCGGGTGCACGCCCGCTACAGCCGCAACGAGGCATGCGCCGCCTTCGGGATGACGAACCCGGGATCGCTACGCGAGGGCGTGAAGTGGCTGCCCGACGCCCAGGCCGACCTGTTCTTCGTCACCCTGGTCAAGTCCGAGGCGCATTACTCCCCCACCACCATGTACGCCGACCGGGCCATCACCGACACGCTGTTCCAGTGGGAGTCGCAGAGCACCACGTCTGCGACGTCGACGACCGGGCAGCGTTACACGTCGGGCGGCTCGACCGTGCACCTCTTCGTCCGGGAAACCCGCATCGCCGACCGCGACCTGGGCGCGCCGCCGTATCTCTACGCCGGCACCATGACGTACGACTCGCACACCGGCGACCGACCCATGCGCGTCCTGTGGCAGCTCCACCACGCCCTACCCGCCGACGTGTACGCCACCGCTCGGACGATCGCCGCCTAAGCCTGGGGAAAACCGTAGACCACGCGCGCCACCGCTCAGCGGGATTGGCACGCTCTGCGACAGTTGTCGGATGCGGTCAAGCCGCATCAGCGTTCGAGGCGAACCTGACGTCCAGCCTCCGATCCAAGGCACGGGCCAAGCGCTCCAGGACCGGCAGGGTCGGCACGGTCCCGCCCGCCTCAAAACGGGCAACTGCGGACTGGGTCATGCCGGCGGCGCTGGCCAACTGGCTCTGACTCCAGCCGTGCCCTTCGCGCAGGTGGCGCACCTCTTGGCCAAGCTCGAAGGCGATCCGGGTGGCCTCGTAGGTCTCGGCCGCTCCTGGCTCCGCCATCCGGCGCTCACGCAGGTCGTTCCAGTCCAGGCGATCACTCATCGCTCTGCCCCCCTCGTTCACAATGTGCCGCTCCGCCACGCACCGCTCAAATGCGCGGCGAGCCCGCTCGACTTCCCGGTCCTCCCGCATTCGCGTCTTGCGAAACACCGTGAGCAGGATGATCCTCCGGTCAGAGGCTATCCAGTACGTCACGCGGACCGCGTCGCGCTCTAGATAAAACCGCAGCTCACGCAACTTGCCGTCGAGCTGTCTGCAGTGCGGCTCTCCGAGCAACACACCTCGGCCAGCCAATAGATCGATGCAGAACGCCGCTCGGGCGAAGTCGGCAGTTGGCAGTTCCTCCAGCCAGTCTCGAACCTCTGGTTCCAGCTCCGCGCTACCCCAACCCATAGCATCGATGCTATGGGTTGAATCGTTCCCACCGAACTTCATCGAACGCGTGTCGGCGATGACTTCGGCGGTGCTCTTGCCGCGCCTAAAGCGGCAACAGCGTCGAGGCCGCCTACGGCGCCCCGCGTGATTGCGCGTTAGGTTGAAGACCATGGAACAACGCATCAGCCTCATCACTCTGGGAGTCGCGGACGTAGCCCGCGCCAAGGCGTTCTACGAGCAGCTCGGCTGGCAGGGCCAGGAGGTCGAGGAGACGGTCTTCTTCCAGGCCGGCGGCCTGGCGGTCGTCCTCTGGGGCCGCGACAAGCTCGCCGCCGACGCCGGCATCGAAGAGCTGGGCACCTGTGCGATGACCCTCGCTCAGAACGTCCGCTCGCGGGCCGAGGTCGACGAGGTGATCGCCGCCGCAACCGCCGCCGGTGCCACGGTGACCAAGCCAGCCAGGGAGACGTTCTACGGCGGATACGCCGGCTACTTCGCCGACCCGGACGGTCATCTCTGGGAGATCGCCTGGAACCCCGGCTTCACCCTCGCGGAGGACGGCTCCCTCACCGTCCCGGACTTCAGCGCCATGAGCTGAGCCACGCCGGCAAAAACGCTGGTCAGGGTGCCGGAGACGGACAGAGCAGCGGGTCCAGCAGCGGCAGTTGAAGAGGATCCAGGCAGATCGCCAGCAGCCCCGGATCCGGCGAAGGCGAAGGCGTAGGCGTAGCCGTCGCCGTGACAGTCGGGTTCGGGGTCGGCGAGGCCGACGCGACGGGCGGCGTCGGCAGGGCCGACGCGGGCGGGTCCGTGGTGGGGACCGGACCGGGCGTCGGCACCGAACTGGCCGACGGGGCCGGGGCGACAGACGGCGCCGGAGCCGGCGGCAGGGCCACTGCGACAGCAGGTGCCACCACTGTCGAGACAGCTGCCGGCCGGACAGCCGCGACATACGGCGGGCTCCATACGGCACGGTCGGCCGAGCCGACCCGTGACCTGGGTACCACCGGCCCGACGGGACCGTTCGGAACGAGGACACTCCCGGCCCTCGGCACGTCCATGGCGACGATCTTCGCCGAGGGCACCGACCCGCGAGGGCCCCACGCGCCAGGACCCAGAGCGCCAGGACCGAGCGTCACGAACACCACGGCAGCGACGGCGGCAGCACCGACCGCCCGCCGGTCGGGGCGTACGGCCGTCAGCGGTGCGTCGTCGGGTTCCACCAACCGGAGAGGCGCAGGCCGGGCATCCTGATGCGCGGCCAGCAGCGCGTCGACCTGTGCGATGACGTCGGCGCGATCGCCGGCAGCCGCGACTGTGAGATAGAAGCGGAAGTTCACCACGGCGTTGGCCGGGACCAGCAGCCCCTGCAGTCGACAGCGATCGGGCAGCAGGGTGACCGGCACGTCAGGGTGGTGGGCCGGGCCGACGAGGTCCGCGTACCGCCACTCGCGCCGGTGCTCAGGGCCACCAAAGGCGACCCGTCGGCTGGTCACGACGGCCATCCCGGTGTCGACGACACGCAGGCCCGCCGGCAGCGCCTGGGAAGAAGTCTCAGCAAAGGAACAGAAGCCGCCCGGGGTGGGCAGGCCGGGGACGTGCCGCGCCTCGGCCTCGACGAGCTGAGCGGCGGGGAGGACGCGGAAGACGAGTTCGTCGTCGTCGAGGTCCACAGGTAGGCCGGTGCGGGGCTGCGTACACCCGAGGAAGCTGGCGGCTTCGATGCGGAGCCGGGCCAGGTGGTCGTCGCGGTGCCGCCAGGCGTCGGTGGCGTCGCGGTACGCGCGCTGCCGGCGCTCGTTCTCGCGCTCGGCCCAGGCGATCCGCCAGGGGGCGCAGGCCACAGAGGTCACGGTCACACGCGGTACAACCGCTCACGTACGTGACAGGCAACGCGGGCTCGATCGATGCATCCCGTTGCGCCCGAAAGGAGAGTATTGACGGGCACCAGAGTTGGCGCGGCGAAGCTAGCCTGCCCAGGACCCCGGCGGCCGAGGAGCTTCCCGATGCTTGATGACCTGCCCGTGCTGCGGGACGCGGTACGCGACTATCGCCTCGCGGCGACGGCCGCCGGCCTCGACTGGCCCGACCAGGGCGAGTCGCCGACCGGGCAACCGCCGGACGTGGTCCACCGGATCTTCGGCGTGGATCACATCGCGGAGCAGCTGACCTGGTTGCAGTCGCAGCGCTGGCCCGACCGGCAGGTGTTGCCCAACGTCGGATGGCGGATGCCATGGCCGGAGGGCGGGGACGCGCTGGACTATCTGGGGTTGGCGATCGGCACGCCGTTTCCCTGGCGGCAACAACTGCCCCTGTTCTTCTTCGATGTCACCCTCTACACGTTCGTGCTGGCCGGCGACCACGAGGGTGAGATCTGGCGCTACGAGATCTCACCCGACGCCTGGGACTCGGTCCGTGCCGCCACCAGCCTGGCCGCGCTTTTCGATCAGTGGACCAGGGGAATCGCCGCCGGGGTGGTCGTCTACGACGAGCAGAGCAGGTGGCTCCTGGTCGAAGACTTGGGCTCCGCGCCAGGTCTCGACCCGCTGGCCTTCCCGGTAGCCCCGGTGGAGGAGACGTTGCTGCGAGCGCGGCAGCGCGCATGCGGGGTCGACATGGCCATCGTCGAGGACGGCTTCCCGTACACCGAGGAACTGTCCGACGCCATCGACGCCGCCAAGGCATCGCTAAGCCGGTGACGCAGGTGATCAGCCGGCCTGCCGCCGGTACGGCTGCGGGGCGTGGGTCGGGAACCGCGACTGGGTACGCGGTGGGTACGCCTCGCAGTGCTCGGCCCAGTGTTCGGCGGCGGTGGCGAGGGCGTCCGCGGAGACGGTGAGGATCAGCGGGTAGATCGCTGTGGACGGGCGGCGCATCCACGGTGGCAGGGACTCGGCGGAGAACTCCACGATCAGTTCCAGCCGGCGGCGGCGCAGCACCCGGCTGCGAAGGGCCAGGTTGGGTTCGGTGAAGCTGACCATCGCCGGTGGCGCGCTGAGCCCGAGGGCGGCGGTGGCCTGCCCGTGCAGCCAGCCGCCGAGCGCGCGGGCCTCCTCGACCATGAGGCTCGGGTAGTGGTGTGACCAGGTCTGACCGTCGGCGGTGCGGGCGTCCACCTCGATGAGCAGCCAGTCGTGCCAGCCGGGCGTGGCCCCGTCGGCGTCGTCGGGCGGGTCGATGCCGGGCTGGTAGCCGACGGGGCGTACCCGCACCCGAGCGCCATCGTCAGACCGGATCTCCACTCGATCATTCTCGCCGAGCGAAGCGGACTTTTGACCCCGAATCGGTCACTTGGTGATGGTCCGCCGCACACCCTGGTGGTTGGCGCAGGCCTTGGACCCGCCGCCGGCCAGGCTGACCGAGCCGTCGCGGCACTGCACGAGGTAACCGCGACCCGCCCAGAACTGCGGTACGCAGTCGAACCAGTCGCACACCTCGGCGGCCGGCTTGCGGATCCGCGTGCCGCCGCAGAAGTCGTACCCCAGCGGGTTCTCCGGCGCCCCACAGCGCGGGCCCTGGGTCGTGCCCGGCGACGGGCGTGGTGACTTCGTCGGCTTCGGCGGCGGGGGTTTCAGGGCAAGCGCCGGGCCGATCCGCGCCGGCGCCACGCTGGGAGTGGTCGCCGGGGTGGCTGCGGCCGCGACCTCCGCGCCACCGGTCGGGTCGGACGGGTCCGACTCGATCAGCGCCGCCGGCACCAGCAGCGCGACAGCCGCCGCCACCGCGATGGTCCGCCGACCACCCGGCACCAGCGCGGAGACCCGCGCCTGCGCCGGAGTGTTCACGGCCGGTCGGAACGGTTTGAGCTGGGCGTGCTCGGCGATCAGCTCGTCGAGTTGGGCGATCACCGCGGCGCGCTGTTCGATCGCGTCGGCGAAGGCCAGCGTGAGCTTGAACCGGAAGTCCGGCGCCGCGTCGGTGGGCAGCAACAACCCGGAGGTACGCCGCCGGTCCAGCACCTGGATCACTGTGACCGGCGCCGCCGGGTCGTGGGCCAGCCCGGTTATCCGGCCGTACGCCCAGTCGCGCCGGCCCCGCCCGCCGAGCAGCACGAGTCGACGGCTGGTGATCACGGCCATGCCGGCGTCGGTGACGCGTACGCCGTCCGGGCGGCGCGGGCGCAGCGGCTCGGCTCGCGGGGCGACGGTGAGGTCCGGCGCGGGCAGCACTGTGGTGTGCCGCACCTCGACCAGTTGCGCCGCGGGCAGTGCCCAGAGCACCACCTCGTCGGCGGCCAACTCCAACGCCAGACCGGAGCCGGCGGCCGCCGAGCCCTGGAAGTCGGCGGCCAGGGCGCGCAGCCGCCGTAACTCGTCGTCGCGTCGCTGCCACGCCGCCTCAGCGCCGCGGTACGTGTTGACCCGCCGCACGTTCTGCCGGTGCGCCCACCGGTACCGCCAAGTGGAACCCGTCGATTCAGTCTTTGCCACGCCGACTCCTTCGCCGCGTAGGCCACCAATCTGGGGTGTCACACGGTTTAACAGGCGCGGCGCGGCGCCCGGACACGCCGAAACGGGCGAAGTACCCGATCGGCGGAGCAACCCACACGATAGGGCGATAGTGTTGCGTCGATTCACGTTTCGGAAAGGGGTGACGGTCGTGCCGCAAGTCACGCTGTCCGGGGTCGTGATCGGGGTCGACATCGGCACCACAAGCACCAAGGCCGTCGCGTACGACACCGAGGGGCGGCAGCTCGGCAGCCACCTGGTGGGCTACCCGCTGAACAACCCGCAACCCGGCTACGCCGAGCAGGACCCGCAACTCATCCTCGAAGCGGTGTTCAGGTCGATCAGCATGGTCGTGGCCGAGCTGGTCCAGCCGGTCGCCGGGCTGTCGTTCGGCTCGGCCATGCACAGCCTGATCGGGTTGGACCGGGACGGCAATCCGCTCACCCCGTCGGTGACCTGGGCCGACTCGCGATCGACCCGGCAGGCCGAGCGGTTGCGGGCGGTGCCGTCGGGGCTGGCCCTGCACCGGCGCACCGGCACGCCGATGCATCCGATGTCGCCGCTGCCCAAGTTGCTCTGGTTCGCCGAGCAGGAGCCGAAACTCTTCGAGCGGGTGACGCACTGGGTGGGCATCAAGGAATGGGTGCTGCTGCGGCTCTGCGGCACGCTGGTCATCGACCACTCGATCGCCTCGGCCACCGGCCTGCTCGACATCCACACGCTGGAGTGGGACCCGGAGGCGCTGGGCATCGCCGGCATCACCGAGGAACAGCTCCCGCAGCTCGTCGCGACCACCGCCGTGCTGCCCAATCTGATCCCGCAGGCCGCAGCCGAGACCGGCCTGCCGGAGCGCACCCCGGTGGTGGTCGGCGCGGGCGACGGACCGCTGGCGAACCTGGGCCTGGGCGCGGTGCACCCCGGCATGGTGGCCTGCTCGATCGGCACCAGCGGCGCGATGCGGGTGATGGTCGAGCGGCCCGCCGTGGACCCGCTCGGCGGGGTGTTCTGCTACGCGCTGACCGAGCAGCGCTGGGCGGTCGGTGGCGCGATCAACAACGGCGGCATCGTGCTCAAGTGGGCCGGCGCGGCGCTCGCCCCGGATCTGGGTGAGCACTCCGAGGAGGACCTGGTCGCCCTGGCGGCCCGTGCGCCGGTCGGTTCGGGTGGGCTCATCATGCTGCCGTACCTGCACAGCGAACGGGCACCGCACTGGAGCGCCCTGCCGCGCGGCGCGTACGTGGGGTTGACCCACGCACATCGCCGCGAGCACCTGGTGCGGGCCGCGCTGGAGGGCGTCTGCCAACAGTTGGCGCTGGTGCTCAGCTCGGTGCGCGCGGCCGGCAACGAGGTCCGCGAGGTCCGGGCCGGTGGCGGCTTCGCCCGCAGCGGGCTGTGGCGGCAGATGCTCGCCGACGTGCTCGGCCTGCCGGTGAGCTTCCCGGCCGCGCACGAGGGGTCGAGCTTCGGCGCGGCGCTGCTCGGCATGGAGGCGCTCGGGCTGATCCCCAGCATCGACGTCGCCGCCGAGCTGGTGCGGATCGAGGAGACCGTCCGCCCCGACCCGGCCGCCGCCGCCACCTACGCGTCGCTGCTGCCGCTCTTCGCCGAGCTGTACGACGCCCTCACGCCCACCTTCGCCTCGATCCGCCGGATGGCGCCCGGCCTGCCCACCGACCCCTTACCGTCGGCCTGAACGGTGCCGGCCCGCCCTCGGGTCAGGGCGCCTCGACGCCGGCGATCAGGTAGCGCTGCACGTCGGCGCCGAGGATGGCCGCTTCCTGCGCGTCGTCCAGGCCGGAGCCACGGAACGCGGCCAACTGCTCCGCCGACTCCCAGCGTTCGTAGACGTGGATCCGGCCGGGCTCCAACGGGTCGGCCGCCAACAGGAAGTCGAGGCAGCCGGCGGTCGCGCGGGCCTGCGCGATGACCGGGCCGCAGCCGGACAGGTAGGCGTCGCGGGTTTCCGGTTCGACACGCAAGCTGCCTGCGATGATCAACATGGTGGACCTCCAGGAGTCGAGGTTGCTGATGAGCATGATGCCTGTGAGTCATCGTGATGTCTCTGGGTCATCACGCTCGTCAGGACATCGCCGCCCAGACGGGTGACACCGGTCCCGCCGGCCTCACCCGCCACCAGCGCTCCATATCGTGCAAACGTGAGAAAAAGCGACAAGAGGCGCTCATCTTCCCTACTCGGGAACTCTGCCCGCGTACCCCTGAAGTGGCTGTCGGCGGCGGTCGCGCTCGCGGTGGTCGCGACGACCGGGCCGGCCACCGCGGACGGCTCGGGCCGCGTGCCCGCCGCGGAGAGCCACGAACCCGGGGTGGACCCGACGCCGGAGCGCCCGCCGACCAGCGAGGTGTCCTGGCTGTCGTTCCCCGGCGGGGTCTTCGCGGTGGACTCGCTCGGGCACACAGTGCGCTACCGCGCCTGCGACGGCGACACCGGTCGGGTCGCCGACCCGGCCATGCGGGTCGCCGCCGGGGTGGCCAGCGGTGCGGTCGTCGTCGGCGGCACGGCCTACCGCTACCGGGTGCCGCTGGTCGGGCGCAGCGAGGGCACGCTGGAGGTGATCCAACGGCACCGCCCGCCGACGACGCTGACCGGCGTGGTGGTCACCAGCCCGCAGCCGCCCACCGACCCGGTCGAAGGGGCCCGGCTGTTCCCCCTCAGCGGGCAGCTCGCCCGGGTGGTCGCCGACGCGAGCCTCAACCCGGCCGGGGCCACCGTCCGCGACCTGTCCGGCCGCTACGGCGACCAGCAGATCGCCGTCAACGGATCGCTGCGGCCCAAGGCGGCAAGCGTCATCAAACTGTGGATCCTCGTCGAGCTGCTGCGGCGGGTCGACTGTGGACAGGTTTCCCTCGACGACGGGGTGCTGGTCACCCCGGAGGACGTGGTCGGCGGCACCGGTCAACTCCAGTTCGAGACGTTCCCGCAGGTGGTCACAGTGCATCGGCTCGCCCAGTACCTGATCAAGTACAGCGACAACGTGGCCGCGAACGTGCTGATCACCTACCTGGGTGGGTTCGCCCCGGTCAACGCGCTCATCGACTCGATGAACCAACGCTCCACCATCCTGGCCCGCCGGATGCTCGACAGCGCGGCGGCGCAACGCGGCGAGGAGAACTACACAAGCCCGGACGACGTGGTGTCACTGCTCGGCGCGGTGTGGGACGGCGAGATCCTCACCCCCGCCTCCCGCGACCTGATGATCGGTTTCATGCGGGAGCAGACCCTGAACACGAAGATCCCGGCGGCGTTACCACAGGGCGTCCCGGTGGCCCACAAGACAGGTGACCTGCCGGACGCCTCACACGACGTCGGCTACTACCTGATCCCCGGCACCGAGACCGCCGTCGCGTTCCTCACCGCCGGACCGATGGCCACCGGCGACGAGACGGTCCGGCGGATGGCCCGGACCGTCTACGACTTCCTGGTCACCCCGGTGGACGGGGCGGTCGAGGAGTGAACCGACGTCAGGCGCCCGGAATGTTCGCCGGCGGGTCCTCGCCGACCAGGTCGGCCGCCGGCGGGTCCGCCGACACCGACAGCCCGAAGTCCGAGTACGTCAGGTCGAGCTGGGCGGTCTGCGACTGCTCGCTGGCCAACTCGATGCGGTAACGGACCAACCGCCCCTGCTCGTCGACGGCCGCGGTGAACGGCACCGCGCCGGCCCGGTCACCGAGCACGCTACCGACACCGCTGCCCAGCACCGCGCCGCTCTGGCGCAGGTCCAGCGTGCCCGCGTACTCCCGCTCGGCGGTCTGCCGAACCCCCGCCGGCGCGCCCAACGTGCTGGCCAGCCGGGTGTTGTCCAGGCCCTGTTTGGCCGCCGGGGCGCCCGGAGCGCCGACGTGCCACCAGGTCTTGCCGTCCCACACCGGCACGCGGCGGTCCGGGGCGGTGACCCGCACGTACACGTCCGGCCCGGTGGTCAACCGCTCGATCTTCACCACACCGGTGGGCACCTTCAGCGACGTGGTCTCCAGACCACGCTTCGCCTTCGGGTCCCAGAGCAGCACCGTGGCGTCCCCGTCCGCGCCGCCGGTGCCCACGGTCAGCCGGTACGGCTGCTCGTCGGCCTTCCCGGCGGCTGCCTTCAGCACACCGGCAGGGTCGGCCGGGCCCGCCGACGCCGCCGGGCGACCCGCGTCCGGTTCGTCGTCGCCGGCGGCGACCAGCGCCCACGCCCCGGCGCCGACCGCCACCACGAAAACGGCGACAGCGGCGATCAGCTTCGGTTTCTGCACTGTCATCTCCCCCGGGCGGTGCGGTCCGGCCAGACTAGCCGGACCGCACCCCGTCAGGCCCGGCTGATCGCGTTGGCGTGGATCGCCTCGTGCAGATAGGCGGCCAGCCCTGGCGCGATGTTCTCGTAGTACGCGGTGAACCGCTCGTCGGCCAGGTACATGTCGGCCAACCCGGTCTGCATCTCGTACGAGCACTCGTAGAACCAGCGGCTGATCAGCTGCCGGTGCTCCTCGGCCAGGTCCATCGCCTCCGGGCCGTCCGCCGGCGCGCCCGAGGCCAGCACGGCGACGATCCGCCGACCCCAGTCCTCGTTCTCCGCCTTGATCCGCAGCCAGTCGTCCTTGCCATAGCGGGAGGCCCGGCGGTTCGACTCCCGGTACGCGTCGGTGTCACCCCACCGCTGCTCCGCCTCGGCCTCGTGCGCCTCCGGGCTGAAGTCACCGAAGACCTCGAACCGCTCCTCCGGCGTGAGTTGGATGTTCATCTTGCTCGCCTCCATCGCGAACTCGATCGCCGTGACCATCTCCTGCAACCGCCTGAGCCGTGCCGTCAGCAGTTCGTGCTGTCGGCGCAGGTGCGCGGCCGGATCGGCCGCCGGGTCGTCGATGATCGCGGTGATCTCCTCAAGCGGGAAACCAAGCTCCCGGTAGTACCGGACGAGTTGCAGCCGTTGCAGGTCCGCGTCATCGTAGCGGCGGTAACCGGCCGAGGTACGCCCGCTGGGCGAGAGCAGCCCGATCTCGTCGTAGTGGTGCAGCGTCCGCACCGTCACGCCGGCCACCTTCGCCACCTGACCCACCGTGTACGCCATGGTCCCCCTCCCTTCCGGGAACCAGGCTCCTGCCTGCCGTTACGTGAGAGTCAACTCCGATTCTGGCCCACCATGGCGGGGGCGTCCGGCCGCCCGTACAGATAGCCCTGGCCGCGTGGGCAACCGATCGCGGTGACCGCCTCGTGCTGCCGTTCGGTCTCCACTCCCTCGGCCACCACCGCCAGGTCGAACGCGCCGGCCAGGCGGGTGACCATCTCCACAGTCGCGTACGCCCGGTCGTCGGTGCCCAGCCGGGCCACGAACGACCTGTCGATCTTCAGCTCGGTGGCCGGGATGCGGTGCAGGTAGCTCAGCGACGAGTAGCCGGTGCCGAAGTCGTCGATGGCGATCTTGATGCCCAGCTCCCGGAGTTGGTGCAGCCGCTCCAGCACCGCCTCGGTGCCCTCGATCAGCGCCGACTCGGTCAACTCCAGCGTCAACGCCCGCGGTGCCAGCCCGGCGGCGCTGGTGGCCGCCGTGACAGTGGCGATCAGATCCGGCCGACGCAGGTGCGCGGCGGCGATGTTCACAGCGACTGTCGCCTCCGGTGCCCGGCCCCGCCAGGTCGCGGCGGCCCGGCACGCCTCGTGGATCACCCAGCGGTCGATCGGCAGGATCAGCCCGGTCTCCTCGGCCAGCGGCAGGAACTTCGACGGCGGCAACATCCCCAGCCGAGGGTGCCGCCAGCGCACCAACGCCTCGGCGCTGCGCACCGCACCGGTGGCCAGGTCGACGATGGGTTGGAACTCCAGGTGCAGCTGGTCCTCGTCGACAGCGCGGCGCAGGTCGGCGATCAGCTCGGCGCGGGAGACGGCCGACTCGCGCAACACAGGCGTACACGTCCGGTACGCGGACTTCCCGGCCGCCTTGGCCGCGTACATCGCGATGTCGGCGTCGCGCAACAGGTCGGTGTGGGAGGCGTGCTGCGGGCCGTACTCGGCGATGCCGATGCTCGCCGACGGGTGCACCCCGACGTCCTCCTCGTCGTCGGAGGGCCGCAACGCGTCCAGCAGCCGCTCGGCGAGCCGCTCGGGTGACACCGGCCGCTCACCGTCGACAAGCACCGCGAACTCGTCACCGCCGAGCCGGGCGATGGTGCCGTCACCGTCGACGGCAGCGTGCATCCGGGCCGCGAGCCCGGTCAGCAGGGTGTCGCCGGTGGCGTGCCCGAACCGGTCGTTGACCTGCTTGAACCCGTCCAGGTCGAGCAGCAGCACGGCCACCGGTCGCCCGTCGCGCAGGGCCACGCGCAGCCGCCTGTTGAACAACAACCGGTTGGGCAGCCCGGTGAGCTGGTCGCCGTACGCGAGCCGACGCAACCGGACCACCAACCGGAGGTTCTCGTTGGCGGCCAACCCCTGACGGACGGCGAGGGCCGCCAGCAACACCATCATGGCCACGAACACCAGCTGCGGGGTCTGCCCGGTGGGCCGACGCGCCAACACCACAGCGATGATCGCTCCACCCACCGGCAGGTACGGCAACGCCACCCGCCACCACGGCGGCAGCGGCGACTCGGCGGTGTCGTCGGTGCCGTCGAAGTCCGGTGGCGGCGGGTTCCGGGTGGCCAGGCCGATCAGCAGGTAACTCAACGGCCAGCACAGGTCGATCGGGTGACCGGCGGCGTAGTCGGCGCGGGCGACAAGCGACACGTAGACGACGTCGGCGACGACCCGCAGGGTGAGGCTCGCCGCGAGGATGCTCATCGGCCGCCACATCGGCCGGGCCGGGCCGGACACCGCGACCAGGATGGTGAGCTGCATCAGGTCGAACATCGGGAAGAGCAGCCCCAGCGTGCGCGCCGGATCGGCCAGCTCGGCGGCGGCAACCCCACGGAAGACCAGCACCCAACCGATCGGCACCAGGGCCAGGGCGACGATCACCCCGTCCAGCAACGTACGGGCCCGCCCGACCGCGGTCCGTGGTGCGGACGGCGAACTGAGCAGCGCGGCCGTGCCGGTGAGAATGCCGGCGGTGAAGACCACCCCGACCACCGGCGTGTGCGGCAGGTCACCGCCGACGAGCCGCTGCGCAGTCCAGATCGCCCGGCCGATCGCGGCGAGCGCCATGGTGAGGGCGAGCAGCGTCCAGAACCGGCGCAGCGGCACCGGATGTCGACGGGCCACCCCTGCACAGGCGAGCGTCGCCCAGCCGGCGACAAGCATCGCGCCGATGTCACTGACCAGCGCGGCGCCCGGCAACCCGGCGACCAGCCAGCAGGCCTCCAGCAGGATGACCGCAGCCGCGACGAACGCGCCGGCGGGGTTGAGTGCCCCCGCAGCCTGCGTTCCGTCCTGTCGGGACACGGTCGCTCCGGCCCTTTCGTCGTGCGTGCACCCTCGGCAGGACCGGTCCACGGCAAACCCCGAAAGCCTAACCAGCGCTCAGAAATGCCACCAGGGCCGAACGTGCACGCCGTCCCCGCCCCCGGGTCAACGGCCGGCCGATCGGTTCCAGGGTGAACGGGGCAGTGCGGTGCCGGCCAACGGACGGCGTGCGCGGCGGCGTCTGCGCCGACCGGGGGTGCAGGGCGGGCGGGCAACTGTGTGCACGGCCACGTCGACCGGCGGCGTTGGTCGGCCGATCAGCCAGCAGAGGAAACGTTCCATCGTCGGATCAGCCGACCGGGAGACGCTCGGCGTCGGACTTGGAGATCTCGTACTCAGCCGCGCAGAACGTGCACTGCTGCGCGTACCGGGTGCGGATCGGAATGAGGGGGATGAAGAAGAGTGTGAATTTCGTCGAGCGGCGGGTGATCACCTGCGCGGCCTGGTTGCCGCAGTGGCGGCAGACCTGCTGCACGACACCGGACCGGTCGACAGTGGTACGCAGACCAAAGATGAAGAACATCGCCCGCCAGTACCCACTCAACCGCGAAAAGTCACCAGATCCCGCCACCGGATCACTGAGACCTCGGCACGCACGCACGCGATCGAGGCTTCAGCTGGCCGGCGCGGGCTCCAGGCCGGGGATCTCCTCGGAGATCCAGATCGGCTGCCAGTTCGGCACCTCGTGGAAGCGGCGCAGCTCGAACAGCCCGGCAACCGAGCCACTCCAGGCCCCGTACGGGGGGTTGGCCTCGTCGAAGCCGCTCTGCACGAAGGTCAGCGTCGTCCGGCCACCGGACTCGGCCAGCTCCCAGCTCGTCACGCCGGTCGGCCCCCAGTCGATGGACATCCGTCGACCGGGCTCCAGGTCGATCACCTTGGCCGCGTAACCGGTCTCGAAGCCGCCCATGGCGTACCGGCCGCCGACCCAGGGCTCGATGCCGATCGGGTAGCCGAACCAGGCGCTGGCCTGCTCGGAGTCGGTCAGCGACTCCCACACCTTGTCGGCGGGGGCGGCGATGACCAGCTCACCGCGCAGGTCGGCGGAGGTGAAGTCGGTGCGGGGCAGCAGTGGCTTGCCCTCCACGTGGGCGGCCAGGTTGGCGATGGACAGCGCCCAGAACGTCTGGAGCACACCCCGGATGCTGGAGCCGCTCATCGCCTCGGCGAAGTCGAAGTGGCTCTGGGTCAGCGTCAGCACGGTGCTGTCGGTGCCCTCGGCGGTCAACTGGAGCTCGGTGGTGGTCTCCACCCCGTCGAGCAGCCAGCCGAAGCGCAGCGTGTCGTCGTCGGCGTGCAGCAGCCGCTGGTGCGGGGCGTCGCCCTCGGGCGTGTAGCGGCCCCAGAACTCGTACCGCTGGGGCAGCTCGACCTCGGCGTGCTCGGCCAGCCAGAGACGCAGCTCGGCCGGGTCGGTCAGGGCCTGGCGGACGCGCCCGACGGGCGCGGAGAGACGGGCCTGAACCTTCATCGGCTCACTCATTGTCGTTCCCTTTCGGATAGCAGGCGACGGCCAGCTTGAAGGCGTCGCCTTCGCTGCCGCCGTAGCGGGTGAACAACTCCTGAAGTGCGGTTTGCAGGTCGTGCAGGAACTGCTGGCGCTGCTCGGCCGGCACCCGGATCTCGCCGGAGACCCCGATCGAGGGCAGCTCGGGTGCCGCCCGGTCCAGGCCGGCGATGTCGGCCTGGACCTCCTCCATCAGGTCGAGCAGGTAGCCCAGGCTCAGCTCGTCGCGGGCCCGGCGCAGGCCGATCCGGCCGACGAGCCGCGGGGAGAGCCAGTAGGAGCGGGCGGCGGCCTGGTAGATGCCTTCGGTGATGCCGCGGACCTTGCGTTCGTTGACCAGCTCGACGAGGCCAGCCGCGACGAGCTGCTTGACGTGGTAGTAGACGCGCTGTGGCGTCTGGTCGAGTCGGGCCGCGACCTCGGTGCAGGTGCGCGGCTCGGCCAGTTGCCGCAGCACCTCGACGCGCTGCGGCTTGAGCAGGACTTCGGCCTGCTCGATCTGCTCCAGGTACAGGACGTCTCTCATGGCAAAATCAGTTTGTACGTACAAAACTTCTTTGTCAATCACTTCGCGAGAAGCCGCGCCGACTTTCTCGGCGCGGCTTCAGGCAACGGTCAGCAGGTGGTCAGGGCAACCAGTCCGGTCGCAGCGGGTAGCCGCTCACGCCGTTCGGGCCGTTGTGGGTGGCCAACACCTGGTGCAGCTGGATGCCGTTGCGTTCGAACGCCATCCGCGACCCGGCCATGTAGAGCCCCCACACCCGGGCGGTGCCCGCGCCCACCTCCGAGACGCAGAAATCCCAGTGCTCGACCAGGTTGCGACACCACGCGGCCAGCGTCAGCGCGTAGTGCTGGCGCAGGTTCTCCTCGTGGTGCACCTCGAACCCGGCGTCGTGCACCTCGCTGATCAACCGGCCCGGACCGGCCAGCTCACCGTCCGGAAAGACGTACCTGTCGATGAACGCGCCCGAACGGTGCGGCGCGCGGTTGTCGGCGCGGGTGATGCAGTGGTTGAGCAGACGCCCGCCCTGCCGCAGCCGACTGCGCAGCGCCCCGAAGTACATCGGGTAGTTGCGCACCCCGATGTGCTCGGTCAACCCGATCGAGGAGATGGCGTCGAACTGCTCGGCCGGCGCGTCCCGGTAGTCCAGATATCGCACCTCCGCCAGCTCGGTCAGCCCCTCCCGCTCGATCGCGGCCTGCGCCCACTGCGCCTGCGCCTTCGACAGGGTCACACCGAGCGCCTTGACGCCGTACTCGCGCGCGGCGTGGCGCACCATGCCACCCCAGCCGCACCCGACATCCAGCAGCCGCATCCCCTTCTTGAGCGCAAGCTTGCCGGCGACCAGGTCGTACTTCGCCGCCTGGGCCTGCTCCAGCGTGTCGTCCGGAGACCGGAAAACCGCGCAGGTGTACGTCATCGACGGGCCGAGCACCTTCTCGTAGAAGGCGTTGGAGACGTCGTAGTGGTGCGAGATGGCAGTGCTGTCCCGCACCCGCGAGTGCCGCAGCCCGTTCACCACCCGCTTCCAGCGGGGCTGCGCCTCCTGCGGCGGTGCCGGCGGCGGCATCAGCCGCTCCCAGCCCAGCCCACGGACCAGCGCCAGCCCCTCGGCCAGCGACGGTGGACGCAACCGCAGCTCGTCCTTGAGCACCCGCAACGCCTCGTACGGGTCACCCGGGTGCACGCCCTGCAACGCCAGGTCACCACTGACGTACGCCCGGGCCATGCCCAGGTCGCCGGGTGCGGTGAGCAGGTACGACAGCCCACGCTCGGATTGGATCGCCAGGGTGATGCCGGCGTCGGACGGGCCGACGGCGCTGCCGTCGTACCCGGTGATCCGCACCGGCAACGGCCCCGTGGTGACCGCGCGGACGACATCCGCGACGGTCGGACCCGTGTGCCGGCCCCCCGCCGGCGGGGTGGCGGGGACGCTCGCCGCCCCCTGATCTCTGTCGGTCAGGCTCATGCTCGTGCTACCGCCTTTTCGTACAGTCCCGTCAGCCGGTGGTCCGGGTCGTAGCGGTCTTTCACCGCGCGCCACGTGTCGCCGCCGTAGAGGCGATCGAAGGCGTCCCGGTCGTAGTACGCGTCGGAGTAGAGCGACTTGTGGCCGCCCGACTCCGACACCCTGCGTTCGATCGTGCGGTTGACGTCGCCGTCGGCGGCGCCCGGCGCGATCGGCACGCTCCCCCAGAACCCAATGTTGACGTAGTCCTGCCCCGGCCGGAGCGGATACAGCGGCCAGGACCGCGCCGAACCGGGCCCCGCCGGCTCACGCAGTCGCAACGGGCACAGCCACACCGGGTTCATCCCCACCGCGCCGGCGAACCAGCGCAGGAAGTCAGCAGTTCGGTCCAGCGGGATCTCCACGTCCTGCACGACCCGCTCCCGGGCCGGTTGCCCGCGCAGCCGGTCGATCCGGGCCGCCACCTGGTGGCGGTGCTCGAGGCGAACCAGTCGGTGGTAGAAGTCGCTGCGTCGGTAACGCGCCGGCCAGAGCCTGCGCACGACCGGGTGCTGCGCGCCGAACGCCGACGAGCACCAGAACCAGTCGGTGTCCCAGCGCCACAGATAGTCGTACGCGGTGAGCACGTCGCGGGTGCGCTGGCGTAGCGACCGGTAGTAGATCGCCTGACCGGTGTAGTCGCTGGGCGGGTCGGCCACGTCGGTGAACGTGGCGAACACCAGGTACGACTCGCCGGGGCTGAACATCACCCCGTCCATCGCGTCCACCGGCTCGCCGGCCCAGGATCGGGTCGCGCTCACCTCCGCGATCGCGTCGGTCAGCGCCTCCAGTTGGGTGAACCGGACGTTGCGCAACGCCACGTACCGGCCGACCGGTTGCAGCTCGATGCGCAGCCGGGTGGCGTAGCCGAGACTGCCCAGCGAGTTGGGGAACGCGGTGAACAGGTCGGTGTGCTCGCCGTCGGGTCGGGCGGTGACGATCTCGCCGGAGCCGGTGAGGACGTCCAACTCCCGGACCGACTCGTGCGGCAGGCCGTTGCGGAACGAGGTCGACTCTATCCCGAGGCCGGTCACCGCGCCGCCCAGCGTGATGGTGCGCAACTGCGGCACCACCAACGGCATCAACCCGTGCGGCAGCGTCGCGTCGACCAGGTCCTCGTAGGTGCACATGCCCTGCACGTCGGCGGTGCGGCCGGCCGGGTCGACCGACAGCACGCCGTTCAGGCCACTCACGTCGAGCCCCGGAGTCCGTGGAGCGGACCGGGGGCGGAACAGGTTGGAGGTGCGTTTGGCCAGCCGGACAGGCTCGCCCGTGGGCACCGCGGCGTACGACCGCCGCAGCGTGTCCACCGCTTGATCATGGTCAATCGGATGATCCACACGCTCAGCGCGCATGTGATCACCTTACGCTCGCCGTTCGGAAACCGTGGGATGTCGGCGCTGGCAGTTTCCCGTCCGGTAGCAGGCCGGACGGCTACCGTGGCGGGCATGCCATCGCCAGCGATCGTCGCCCTGGACGCCGCCCAACTGCCGTATCGGCTGGTCAGCCACGGTGCGGTCGGCAGTCTCGCGGAGGCCGCCGCCGTCCGGGGCGTGGCCGTCCCCGACGTGGTCAAGACGATAGTGGTCCGCCGCGGTGAAGCCGATCACCTGTTCGTGCTCACCCCCGGCGACCGGGTCGTCTCCTGGCCCAAGCTGCGCGCCCTGCTCGGGGTGCACCGGCTCTCCATGCCGGACGCGGCGGGCGCCCTGGCCGCCACCGGCTACGAACGCGGCACCATCACCCCGTTCGGCGCGAGCACCGCCTGGCCGGTGGTCGCCGACGAGCGACTGCGCGGCCGGGAGATCACGCTGGGTGCCGGCGAGCGTGGTCTCGCCGTCGCGATCGCCGCCGACGCCGCGATCGCCGCCCTCGACGCCACAGTGGCCGACGTCACCGACCCGCAGCCCACCCGCTGAGCGTTGCCGGGGCGGCGGCGCGGCCTACTGTTGGGACATGCCGAAAGCCGTGTGGAACGACCTGGTCGTCGCCGAGAGCGACGACACCGTGCTGGTGGAGGGCAACCACTACTTCCCCCGCTCCGCCCTGCGCGAAGACCTGATTCGCGAGTCCGCGACCCACACCGTCTGCCCGTGGAAGGGCACCGCCTCCTACTACTCCCTCGAACACGAGGGCAGCACCAGCAGGGACGCCGTCTGGTATTACCCGGAGCCCAAACCGGACGCCGAGATGGTGCGTGACCGGGTGGCGTTCTGGAAGGACGTCCGGGTCGTCGACTGACGGCGCCGACTGGCCGTGACCGCCGGCGGTGGGTGAGGATGGCCGGTATGTCCGCGCCCGAGGAACGCCCCGACCCCGCCGGCACCGTCTACGGCGGTCACCGGGCACCGCGCTCCGGCCCGCTGGCCGATCCGCTGCTGCGGGTCGCGGTGGCGGTCGGCGTCGTCGGCGTGCTCCTGGGGGTCGTGTTCGCCACCGGGCTGCTCGACGGTGACGACCAGCCGGCCGTGCCGGCGTCGGTCGGTACGTCGTCCAGCGCGGCCCAACTGCCCAGCGAACCGGCCGGCGAGCCGAGCCCGACCGCCTCGGCCGAGCCGTCACCGACCCCGTCGGCCAGCGCGCCGGCCGTCCCGCCCACCGGGCCCCGGGTGCTGCGCGCCACCTCGGGCCTCTGCCTGGGGCTCGACGGTGACGGCGAGAAGGCCGAGGCCGAGTTGGCCGTGTGCACCGGCGCCCCGGAGCAGCAGTGGGTGGTCAGCCCGGCCGGCGCGGGCGTACAGACGTTGACCAACGCCAAGTACGGGCAGTGCCTCGACGTCGAGGGCGGCAGTGGGGACGACGGCGCACGGTTGCAGCAGTTCCCCTGCCACGGCGAGGCCAACCAGCAGTGGCGGTTCGGCGGGACCGGCACCGGCGCGGTACTGCTCGTCGCCGCGCACAGCAACAAGTGCGCCCAGGCCGACGACGACGCTGTCGAGGCCGGCGAGGACATCCGGCAGCGACAGTGCGACGGCCGGCCGGCCCAGCAGTGGACAGTGAGCTGACCGGCCGACGGGTCACGGTTCAGCCCCGGAAGCTCCACGCCCGGGGCGCGGTCGCGGCGACCAGCACGGCCTCCGGCACCGGCCGGCCCGGTCGCCTGCGCAGCAGCAACGACAGCCCGGCGGCGCCGATCGACAGCGCGCCCGCCACGTACCAGGCCATCGCGTAGTCGCCCAACCGATCCCGGACCAGTCCCGCGCCGGTGGCGGCGACCGCCGCGCCGAGTTGGTGTGCTGCGAACACCCAGCCGAACACCACAGCTCCGGCGCCACCGAAGTACTCCCGGCACAGCGCCACGGTCGGCGGAACGGTGGCCACCCAGTCCAGGCCGTAGAAGACGATGAACACCAGCATGCTCGGCTCGGCCGTGCCGGAGAACAGGCTCGGCAGCACCAGCAGGGACAGTCCCCGCAGCGCGTAGTACATGCCGAGCAGCAAGCGGCTGTCCACCCGGTCGGTGAGCCAGCCGGAGGCGATCGTGCCGACGATGTCGAAGAGCCCCACCAGGGCGAGCAACCCGGCCGCGGTGGTCTGGGCCATGCCGTGGTCGTGTGCGGCCGGCACGAAGTGCGTACCGACCAGGCCGTTGGTGGTCGCCCCGCAGATCGCGAACCCTCCGGCGAGCAGCCAGAACGGTCGGGTCCGGGCCGCGGTGGCCAGCGCGCCGAGCGCCCGGGACGCCGCGCCGCCGGTCGCCGGCGGCGCCGCCACGACCTCGGTCGCCCCGTAGGCGGGCAGGCCGAGGTCCGCCGGGTGCTCGCGCAACAGCCACACCACCAGGGGTACGACCGCCAGCGCCGCCGCGGCCACGACAAGCGCGGCGGTACGCCAGCCGTGGTCGCGTACCAGGATGGCGATCAGTGGCAGGAACACGAGTTGTCCAGCCGCCCCGCCGGCGGTCAGCACTCCGGTGACCAGGCCCCGCCGGTGGACGAACCAGCGTCCGGTGACGGTGGCCACGAACGCCAGCGCCATCGAGCCGGTGCCCAACCCCACCAGCACACCCCAGCAGAGCAGGAGCTGCCAGCTGGCGGTCATGAAGATCGTCAACCCGCTGCCGGCGGCGACCAGCAGCAGCGCCACCGAGACCACTCGGCGGATGCCGAACCGGTCCATCAGGGCGGCCGCGAACGGCGCGGTGAGCCCGTAGAGCAGCAGGTTGACCGAGACGGCCGCGGAGATCGTGGCCAGGGGCCAGCCGAACTCCTCGTGTAGTGGGTGCAGCAGCACCGACGGGGTGGCGCGGAAGCCGGCCGCGCCGACCAGCGCCACGAAGGCGACGGCGGCGACCAGCCAGGCGGGATGCAGACGGCGGCTCTTGGTCACGCAAGAAGTCTGGGGTGGGGCCGCCCACCTCGACGAGTGGCCGGAAAGCCATCATGCGCAATAATCGGGCCATGAGCGCTCGCCCGCACCGGACCGCCGTACTCGCCCTGCACCAGGTGGTCGGCCTGGACCTCGGCACCCCGTCGCAGGTCTTCGGCACCGCTCGAGCCGCCGACGGGACGCCCTTCTACGACGTCCGGGTGTGCACCCCGGGCGGGCAGCCGGTGCGCAGCACCGGCGGCTTCCAGGTGCTCCCCGACCATGGTCTGGAGCTGCTCGACACCGCCGACACGGTGATCGTCCCGGGCATCCACGACAGCTCCACGTTGGCCTCGGGCACCGTCGAGCCGGAGGTGATCGAGGCGCTGCGCGCGGCGTACGAGCGGGGGGCCCGGATCATGTCGATCTGCACCGGGGCGTTCGTGCTCGCCGCCGCCGGGCTCCTCGACGGGCGGCGGGCGACCACCCACTGGGCGTACGCCGAGCGGTTCCGCCGCCTGCACGACCGGGTGGACCTCGACCCGGGCGTGCTCTTCATCGCCGACGACCGGGTGCTCACCTCGGCCGGAGTCGCCGCCGGCATCGACCTCTGCCTGCACGTCATCCGCCTCGACCACGGCAGCGAGGTGGCCAACCGGGCGGCCCGCCGCTGTGTGATGCCACCGTGGCGCGACGGCGGCCAGGCGCAGTACATCGAGCAGCCGGTGCCGAAGGCGACCGACACCAGCACGGCGGGCGCCCGGGAGTGGGCGCGGCAGCGGCTGCACGAGCCGATCGCGCTGCGCGACCTGGCCGAGCAGGCGCGGATGAGCGTGCGCACCTTCACCCGACGCTTCCGGTCCGAGACCGGCCTGAGTCCGGCCCAGTGGCTGCTGCAACAGCGCACCGACCACGCGAGACTGCTGCTGGAGACGACCGACCTCACCGTCGACCAGATCGCCCACCGCTCGGGTTTCGGCACCACCGCCGCCCTACGCCAGCAACTGCACCAACGCATCGGCGTAGCCCCGTCCACCTACCGCCGAACCTTCCACCCCCGCCCAGCCCTAGCCC